>SAAR01000026.1 GCA_009916335.1 Erysipelotrichia bacterium
GCCCTACTTAGAGAGGATAGGTAGCGACCTGCACGAATACTCCTCACTCTTATATATGCTTTTTTTCACAAAAATCTTAAAAAAATAGAAAATTTAATTCCTATTTCGCAAATAAAAACTCATCAATAGAAGATGAGTCTAAAACATATAATCTTATCCCATTGTTTCGATGACGTGTGTTAAAGTAATGATGAATTGTTCATCATCTTTTTTGGTGCGTTTAGCAATATGTTTAAATCTTTGTTTTGCCTTTCTAGCTTTGGCATTTAAATAGCGTTCATTTAATATCTGTTCAATATTTTGTGAAGTATACATATAGCCACTAAAGGAAATAGGAATACCTTGTTTCCCTAAAATTAAATTAGCAAGACCACCATCACTAGTGATAATAATATCTTTCTTTTCACATAAGGCGAATATTTGATGATCACTAGCATCACTACCTTGATCTACTTGTATATATCGAATCCCCTCATAATCAAGTGCATGATTAAAATCCGATACTAAGATAACTTCTATTTGATATTCATTAGCAATTGCTATCGTTATGTCAATAACAGGACAAGCATCACCATCTATAATAATCTTCATTATTTACCTACTTTCTTATTTATCATATAAGAAGAAACTTCTTAGGTCAATAAAAGAAAAATAAGTCAGTTCAACCGATGATTTGTATGTAATTTGAAACTCTCATTGTATTCGCTAATTAAATAAAGTAAAATAGGTGTATGTAAAAGATAACAAATATAAAGGAGGCTCATTATGTTTAAAACGGATTTAGAGATTGCTCAACAAGCAACATTGTTGCCTATTGATGAAATAGCGAAAAAAGCTGGGATTGATGTCAATGACATTGAAATGTATGGAAGAAATAAAGCAAAGATTTCTTTAGATGTATTAAAGAAATTAAAAGATAAAGAAGATGGAAAGTTAATTTTAGTTACAGCGATTAATCCAACAAAAGCAGGAGAAGGGAAAAGCACAACAACGGTAGGGTTAGTAGATGCTTTTCATAAGATTGGTAAAAAAGCGATGGTTGCTTTGCGTGAGCCTTCTTTAGGACCTGTGTTTGGTTTAAAAGGTGGTGCAGCAGGTGGTGGATATGCACAAGTAGTACCAATGGAAGATATTAACTTGCATTTTACTGGCGATATGCATGCTATTACCACTTGTAATAATTTAATAAGTGCATGTTTAGATAACCATATTCATCAAGGAAATGAATTAGATATTGATATTCATAATGTTGTTTGGAAACGAGTGTTAGATATGAACGATCGTAATTTACGTCGTATTCAAATAGGGTTAGGACCAAAAGCAAATGGGGTAGAAAGACAAGATGGATTCAATATTACAGTAGCTAGTGAAGTAATGGCGATTTTGTGTTTGTCCTCTTCTTTAATGGATTTAAAAGAGCGATTATCTAAAATTTTAGTAGCTTACAATACAAAAGGACAGCCTGTCTATGTGAAGGATTTAAATATTGAAGGGGCATTGGCAATGATTATGAAAGATGCGATTAAACCTAACTTAGTACAAACATTAGAAAATAATCCAGTGATTATTCATGGTGGTCCTTTTGCGAATATTGCACATGGTTGTAATAGTGTGTTAGCAACAAAAACATGTTTGAAATTAGCCGATTATGTCATTACAGAAGCAGGTTTCGGTGCTGATTTAGGAGCAGAAAAGTTCTTGGATATTAAGTGCCGTTTTGCTGATTTAAAACCAAGTGCCGTCGTGATTGTCGCAACAATTCGTGCATTAAAACAACATGGTGGTGTTGCTTTTGATGAATTAAAAGAAGAAAATGTAGATGCTATGTTGGCAGGTTGTGAGAATTTAGCAAAACATATTGAAACCGTTAATGCTTTTGGTTTACCTTATGTAGTAGCGATTAATGAATTTGCAAGTGATACACAAAAAGAAGTAGAAGCGTTAGAAAATTGGTGTAAGGAAAACAATCATGCAATGTCTTTATCTCAAGTATGGGCAAAAGGGGGAGAAGGAGCTGTGGATTTAGCAAACCAGTTAGTAGAGGTTGTTGAAAAAGAGAATCAATACCACCCAATTTATGATGTGGAAGAAAGCATTGAAGATAAAATCTTTAAGATTGCTAGTACATGTTATGGAGCAGGAAGTGTGGAATACAGTGATGAAGCTAGAGCACAGATGGAAATGTATAAACACTTTGGTTGGGATAAGATGCCAATTTGTATGGCAAAAGTACCTGCTTCTTTAACGGATGATGCAAAAGTGTTTGGGGCACCAAAAGGCTTTACCATTACCATTCGTGAATTTAGAGCTTCTTTAGGAGCAGGCTTTTTAGTGGCATTGACAGGTAGTGTAATGACAATGCCAGGACTTCCTAAAGTACCAGCTGCTAATCATATGGATATTGATGAAGAAGGTAATATTACAGGTTTATTTTAATGTGATTAAAAAAGTGAAAAGATTGCTCGCTACTTAAAAACAGCGAGCTTTTTTAGTGTTGCATATCAAAAATAAGTATTCTATAATATTTTCATGGAAGAAAAAGAGTTAACATTAGATTATATACATGGCACCAATACATATGTATATCAAAGAAAAGATATGTTTAAAGTAAATAGTGATACAGCACAATTAGCACGTTTTATGCGAATTAAAAAAGGGGAGCGTGTATTAGATGTAGGAACAAATAATGGTGCATTGTTATTGCATGCAGCACAGTTTTTGCCTAGTTATCTTTGTGGTGTTGATATTCAAAAAGAGGCTTGTGAACTTGCATTATATAATATGGAAAAAAACAATATTCGTCATGTAGATATTGTATGTTGTGATTTTAAACAATTTAAACAAAGTGGCTTTGATGTAGTGCTTTGTAATCCTCCTTACTTTTCAAGTGATCATCATCGTCAACCACAAATGAGTATGCGTTCTATCGCAAGGCATGAATACTTTTTAGCGATTGAGCCATTAATGCAAAATGTAGCGTATGTACTTAAAGAAGGTGGGCGTTTATATATGGTGCATCGTGCAAATCGAATTAGCGATATTGTGGAATTAAGTAGAAAATATAAACTTGAAATTAAAACGTTACAGTTTGTTTATGATACAAAGAAAAGTGCGGCAATAGCAGTATTGGTGGAGGCGATAAAAGGGGCAGGAAATGATTGTCGTGTATTAGAACCAATCTATTTATAAAAACGAGAAATAAAATAATATAGTAAGCTAGTTAAATAAAATAACTAGTTTTTTTATTAAACAGTTGACAACACATCATTTCTGTATTATTGTGGTAGTACAGATGATACAGAATGGAGGTAAGGGAATGTTTGTCATTAAGCAGAGTAGTAAACAACCGATATTTGAACAAATTGTTGAACAAGTGATTCATTTTATTAGTATTAATGTTTTAAAACCAGAGGATAAATTACCTTCTGTGCGTACACTTGCACAGGATTTAAAAGTAAATCCTAATACCATTGTGAAAGCGTATAGTGAATTAGAAAACAAAGGAATTATTATATCTTCTTATAAACGTGGATATTTTGTGGCTAATAAAGATGTAAAAGATGAGTGGAAGCAAAGAGAAATAGAAGAATTGAAAGGGAAATTAAAAAAGGTCAAAGAGTTAAAAGTCAGTAAAAAAGATGTGGTAGAAATAGTCAATGAAATCTATCAGGAAGGGGAATAAGGAATGAGTGAAATGTTAAAAATTAAAAGTGTATCTAAGAAATTAGGAAATCAATTAGTATTAGATCATTGCTCTTTAGAAGTGGAAAAAGGAAGCATACTAGGTATTATTGGTGTTAATGGGGCAGGGAAGAGTACATTACTTAGATGTATTGCAGGAGTTTATCGATGTGATCAAGGTAGCATTACATTGAATGGACAAGAAATTTATGAAAATGAACAATTAAAAAAAGATATTTTATTTTTAAGCGATCAACCTTATTTTGCGAATAATGATACATTGAAAAGTTTAAAAGAGTTTTATATGGTTTTCTATGATCGTTTTAATGAAGAAAAATATCGTTCTTATCTAAAGATGACAAAACTAGATGAAAATAAAGCATTACGTTCGTTTAGTAAGGGCATGCGTAGACAAGCATTTATTATCTTGATGCTTTCATTAAGTCCGAAGTTATTAATCTTAGATGAATCTTTTGATGGTTTAGATCCACTCATGAAAGTATTGATGAAAAAAGTATTGACTAACTTAGTGGTTGATGAAGAAACGATTGTCTTGATTTCTTCACATAGTTTAAGCGATATTGAATCAATTTGTGATCATTATGTCATTATGGATCATAATACGATTTGTGATTTAGAAGAGATGGATATGAATAAAACAAAAAATCATCGTATACAGTTGGCGTTTAGTGAAGAAAAAACAGTGGAAGATTTTGCTAATTTTGATGTGGTTAACTTAGATATACAAGGACGTGTTGTTAATCTAGTTGTGGAAGGTGAACTAGAGGCAATTGAAACAACCATTAAAGAGATGAATCCTTTAATGGTGGATTATTTAGATATTACTTTAGAAGAATTATTTATTGCGAAAATGGAAGGGTTAGACAATGAATAAAGCATATTGCCGATACCTTCTAAAGAAAAATAAAAAGTTAATCATTATGCATTTTGCTATTGTTATTGCTTTATTTTGTTATGGTGCTAATGCTAACTCTGGGATATTCAATGGGTATGGTTTATTCAACCTATCGGATATAAAAATGTACTTATATGTTTGTGTTATCGTTTACCCTATTTATTTACATTTGAAAGATTATACACAAAGCGGCAATGACTTCATATTGTCATTACCAATGAAAAAAGAAAAACGTTATTTTTGTGAACTATTATTTATTTTCTGCATCATTATTTTGCCTTATATCTTGTTTTGTATATATCAATGGTTTAGTGGTAATTACGTTTTAAACTACACGACTAGTTTTACAAACATTGAATGTTTTATAAAGGATATGATCACTTTATTACCAGTGATGGTACTGTACTTATTAAATAACTTAATTGCCACAAAAAGCAATCATTTAGTTGATGCGATTGTGTTAATACTAACACTTAATCTTGTTTTATATTTAATGCCAATGGTTCTTATTTCCTATATAGATAACAATACCGTTGGACAAAGTATCGCAAATTATTATTATACGTTCAATGTCTTTAGTGTCATCATGTTGCTAGTATCGCCTAATTATGCTATTAATCAGTTGAATTTTTATAGTTTAGATGCAATGAAAGAGATGGGTTGGATCTGGCTTTGTTTATTTGTTTTGTATGTCTTTTATGTAGTTGCTTTATTACTTTTAAATTTAATTACTTATAAGAATAAGGCAAGTGAAACATGTGGAGAGAAAACCACAAGTCGTTTAGGTTATCCACTCGTGATTCATTTACTAGCATTTGTGTTAGTGTGTCTTGCGAACATGCAATCGCAGTTGAGCATCGCTATTATTATTTGGACGTTTATTTTCTGTGGGTATGTCAGTGCATATTTTATTAAAGAGCGTAGTATTCATTTTTCCTTTAAAAGAATAGGAGCTTTTCTATTAATTATTGTAATATCGCTTTCATTACGCAGTGTGTATATTGCAAGTTATGGATTTAATTTCTACCATAATTATCGAAATGAGAAACAGGGAAACAATATCGCTATTTTTTATTATGGTAACACACCATTTCATGCTCAATTAGACGAAGAAAAATTTAGTGATACACAATTACAACAGATACAAAAAGAGATGATTGCTTTACAAGATGAGTTAGTCGAAACCTATCGTAAGAATAATATATGGTGGTATGAAGATACAAAGACAGATACTTTACTTATTTCTTATCAAAGTGAAGGTAGCCAACTTGACAATCCATATACTTATGAAGTGAATTTGAAAACAGGAAAAGAAATTAAGCAACGCCTAGAAAAGATGGGCTTCACAATTAGTGGAATAGAGTAGGAAAGGGGGAACATATATGAAACGTTATTTACAGTATTTATTGCAGAAAAACAAGAAGTTGTTTATTATGTCAACGATTTTATTCTTCATTGTACACCCTTTATTCGCTTTTACAATTTCTATGTATTATGAGAATTTATCTGCTATGATTAGTGAAACATTGGATTATCGTTTGCTATCAATGGTTTCAATAATTGTGTTAGCTGCTTATAGTCTAGTGATGCCAATCGTTATTTCATTAAAATCTATGAGTCTTAGTGGGGCAGATCAAATTTATGCATTAGCAATTACAAAAGAAAAACGTTTACTAAGTGAAATACTATATAGTTGGATTGTCATATTTGTGCCTTTTATCATTAGTTGTTTACTGATGTGTTTTGTCTTATGGAATCGATCTATTGATTCACTATTACCAAGTATTTCTATCTTTATTTATGCGATTGTGATTATCAGTGCTTGGTATTTATTCAATGTCTTGCTATGTAGAAAATGTTATTCAATAAAAGATGCCATCATTGTGGAAGGGTTATATTTAATTGCGTTCTTTGCCTTAGGTGGTATTGTTGATCAGTTCTTTACCATTAATTCGATAAATCAATATACTGCTAGTTTACTAATTAATGAAGTAGGGAAAGTTCTATCGCTATTTTCACCCATAAGAGCACTTATTTCTGTTTATTATAGCGATTATGCTTTATATGTAGGGGTTGTATATGTCATTTATTGTGCCATGTTACTTTATTTTATTCAAAAGGCTGAAAAATATAGAAAAGTGGAAAACAGTGGTGGATTAAGTGAAAGTAAAATGCTATATCCTTTTGTATTAAATGCTTTAGTTATCCTTTACTTAATTACAAGTATGAATGATCGTTTTAGCTTTGATGTACAATTACGCATGTATATTACGCTCTTTGTCGCTTATCTTGGTGTCAATTTCATCGCCATTAGAAAATTTAAACTTACCTTTAAACCACTTATTTTATTTGTACTATGCATTGGCTTATCCTTTGTCATTCGCTATGCTTATACAGAAAGTAATCATTTTGCATTCGCCTATGCCTATCGAAATATGGAAGATGTAAAGAAGGTAGATATTGTAATCGGTGATTATTTTAAAGAGGACACACCGTATCAACTGAGCTTAAAAAATGATCGTAATACAAAAGATAGTGTTTTAGAAATACAGGATTATTTAGTTGCTAAGTTTAAAGAAAAAGGAAAAGAACATGGTAGTTTTGCGTATATCAATTTTATCTACTATACTTCTGGTACAGAGAAATTTATTGATTACTCTTTAGATAAAACAGATTTAGAAAAGGTGTTCAATATTTTAGAAAAGCATGAAATAGATTATGAAAGTCAACATAGAGAGAATTAAGTAAACCTTCTTTGACTACACATATATTTAGTTAATAAACTCTATGCGTGATAAATGAAAGCAAGAATGCTAAGGAGAATGTCAGTTTATACTGGCATTTTCTTTTTGTATAGCATATAAGTGGAAAGGGTTATTTTAAAAGAAAGGTTACTTATTATCGTGATGATGAGTGTGAAATAAAGTGTTATTGAAGGGAAGAATTCGCTATTGCTATTGAATAGATAGGTTTTATTTAGTAAAATGAAATTAAATAATAAGGGAGAAAAGAAGATGAAAAAGATTATAATATTTTTGTTGTGTCTAATGATGTTTGGGGTATCTGGGTGTAGTGAAACAGTAGAAGAATTTGATGTGAAAGAAAGTTATACAGTAGAAGATACAGTGAAACTAAGTTTAAAGTCAATGACTTTTGGTACAGAGCTTGAACCTACCAATGTAAATGGAGAATATTATTATTGGTATACAGAGGATAAAGGGACTAGCATTGTCGATGTGCAGTTTTATGTGGAAAATTTAACCGATAAAGAAGTGAATTTGAAAAAATATTTGAATGCTAAAATGATCGTTGATGAGGAAGAATTGTCAATGGATTATTGTATGGAAACAAGCCATTTTACGAAAATTGAAAAATATAATAAGTTAGATGCAAAAAAGAAAAGTATTGTTCATTTAATGTATTATATAAAAGATGATGTATTAAAGAAAGCGTTAAAGAAGGATAATCAAAAACCGTTATATTTAGAAGTTACATTAGGGGAAGATGTTTATCAGTTAGCTGTGAAAGAAAGAGTGGCTAAAGTAAAATCATTGTCTTTAAATCAAACAATCAAAGATGAGCGTATTGATTTTAGTGTGTACTCGGCTTCAGCGAGTAAATTAATTCCACCACTTAATTTAAATGAGGCAGCTTCCTATTATCAAGTAGAAGATGAAAATAATATTTATGTGGGTATGTATATGAAAATCACTAATAAAAGTGATGAAGCAATTGATTTAAATAATGAGATTTGTGTATCAGCACAAGGAGATGGGGTTACTACATACACATGGATAGATGTGTTAAATGAAGATCAAGCAGATTTTAGTGATTCAACAATGATTGATGCACATGCGACAAGATATGTTTTATTCTTTGGTGAAAGAGAAGATGTGCAAAAAGATATGGAATATACGATGAATATTTTAGTAAGTGGTACACCATATAAATATACATTCACTAGAAATTATATTGGATAAAAAATAAATCAGAAAGGGTAGGAAAAATGAAAAAACAAAAAGGGTTAAAATTCGTAGTAGCGATGTTGTTGTGTTTGCCATTATTATCGCTGAGTGCTTGTTCAAGCAAGCCAGATGGAGTTACATTGTTAGAGGAAGCACAAGCAAGCATGCAAAAGGTGAAATCTGTGCATATGGACATGACTTTTGATATGGCGATGAAAATAGGTATGGGTGGAGGTTCCATCAAATCCAGCACTACCATGAATATGGGGATTGACATGACAGTATCTCCTTTTGCTTATCATGGTAATATGGATATGTCGGTGAAAACAATCGGTGTTGATGAAACAAATGAATCAGAAATATATGCAATGGAAGGCAGTGAGGGCTTTGTACAATATGTCAAAGAAAATGGTGTATGGAGTCAAAGTTATGAAGAAAATCCACTTAATAACATACAAGAACTTTATCAATTGGATAAGAAGTTGTTAAAGAAGTTGAATCCTAAAGTAAAAGGAACAACAAAAATAAATGGAAAAGATACATATGAAGTAATGTTAAGTGTTGATCAAGAAACGATGAAAATGTATATGGAAAAATTTAATGGTGCCTTTACAATGCCAGAGATGGAGGAAGAAGAATGGCAGAAGTTTAAAATTACTTATTCTGTCTTTATTGATAAACAAAGTAAACGTTATGTGCAAATGAAAATGCCACTTATGGATAGTGCAAATCTTTTCATGGATTCGATGTTGTCAACATCTGATGAAATGAAAGGGACAGAAATTAGCTTTGAACAAGCAGAAATCGTTCTTAATTTTAGTAAATACAATAAGATTGATGAAATTGTTGTGCCAGAAGAAGTGAAGGCAATGGCTGATGCAGATGCAGATATTGATGAAAATGTGGTGGAAGGGGATATTAGCACACAAACACATGCATGGGAAAATTGTCAGGTGATCATTGATGGAACACAGATTGTGCTTAAAGAAAGTAGTCTACAAAGCTTGTTAGATGCTGGATATACGATTGATGAATCGTTTGAAAAGGTAGAAGAAAAGATTGAAAAGTTTGGTTATGCGTATCTTACCTTGCTAAAAGATGATGATGAACTATATGTTAGTTTAGATAATTTAAGTGAAAAGGATATTTTATTAAAAGATGGTATCATCTCTAGCATATCTACAAACACTTCTTCAAAAGCACATTCACTGCCTGCTAATATTAGTATTGGTAGTAGCAAGCAGGACGTATTAGTAGCATATGGACAAGCGAATCTAATGGATACAAGTTATCAAGAGATGTGGGAATATGAGAATGATGATGATCAATATAAGACACTAAATTTATATTTTGAAGAGGATCGTTTGGTTTCCTTTTCAATTGGTTGTTATTAGAAGATTACCTTAAGGTAGTCTTTTTTTGAAATGATTAAGCGAAAATAAAAAAAGATCACTGTCATGAAGTGATCTAATCGTATTTAATTGTTTTTTATAGCTGGATAGGTTTTATAAAGTAGGAAAAATAATACACATTGGATAATAAAGATTAACCATCTCTCCTCGTTCAAAAAAGCAGCCATACCTAAATTTATAATAAGTATTTCATGCCATAAAATTGTGCTAATGCTTACCTTCATTTTTCTAAACAATAATAAATAAAAAAACAAAAAAGTAATAGCGATGAAACAAGTGAATATTTGACTATGAACTCTGTCGCTAAAGTGGTTCCATATAAGAATGGGGAAAAAGGAAATTAGTGAAGTCAATGCACAATACTTATAGACTTTCTTTAAAGTCGTTTTATTTTCATAAACATTTGAATGATTCATAGTGGTTCCCTTCTATTGCTTCCAATACGTTAAGTGATTCTTTTCTTTATTTGTAACTATTATATCATATATATATATATATATATAGCTAGAAACTTTGAAACGCAATGAGAAGTCGATTTTTTGTCATCTCACATTTTTGAAAAGTAGTTTATTCACTATCAGACTTGTAGTATAATAAGTAAGCAAAGAAGGTGAATGATTTGGTAGATGTAATTGTAGTAGGTGGAGGACATGCTGGAATAGAAGCAGCTTTGTCTTGTGCGAGAATGAATAAACAGACAATACTATATTCATTGAGTATTGAAAATATAGGGAAAATGCCATGTAATCCAAGTGTTGGTGGACCAGCAAAAGGGATTGTTGTTAGAGAGATTGATGCCTTAGGTGGAGAAAAGGGAAAGGCAGCAGATGCAACGGCGATTCAGTTTAAAATGTTGAATACCAATAAAGGACCAGGAGTACAGTGTTTGCGTGTACAAAGTGATAAACTAGCCTATGCGAAATATATGCAGGATAAAGTTTGTCATACACCAAACTTACAAGTAGTGGAAGCAATGGTAGAGCGTTTGCTTGTTAAAGAGGGAAAGGTGTATGGAGTAGAACTTCATGACGGTAGTGTACAAGAGGCAAAAGTTGTCATTTTAACAACAGGGACATATATGAGTGGAAAAATATTAGTAGGGCATAGTGCAACTTTTAGTGGACCAGATCAAGAACCGACGACGAATCGTTTATCACAATCATTGCGTGATTTAGGAATACAGACGTTTCGTTTAAAAACAGGAACACCTGCTCGTGTGTATACAGATAGTATTGATTTTTCTAAGACAGAGGTACAGCCAGGGAGTGAAGGTTTTGTTTCTTTTTCTTATGAAACAAAAGCGATCTTACCTTTAGAAAAACAAGAAGTTTGTTATTTAACGTATACAAGTCCACAAACACATCAAATCATTAATGAACATTTATCAGATAGTGCAATGTATTCTGGTTTAGTAGAAGGGGTAGGACCTCGTTATTGTCCATCTATTGAAGATAAATTAGTACGTTTTGCAGATAAAGAAAGACATCAAATCTTTTTAGAACCTGAATCCTTATCCTTAGACACAACGTATGTACAAGGATTCTCTACGAGTATGCCACATGATGTGCAAGAACAGATGATTCATTCATTGCCAGGTTTAGAAAATGCTAAAATCAAAATTTATGCCTATGCGATTGAATATGATGCGATTGATCCTTTACAGATGAAACTAACGTTTGAAAGTAAGGTTGTGGAAAATTTATATACAGCAGGACAGATTAATGGAACAAGTGGTTATGAAGAAGCCGCTGGGCAAGGATTGTTAGCTGGTATTAATGCTTGTTTAAAATTAGATGGGAAAGAACCCTTAATTTTAAGTAGAGATGAAGCCTATTTAGGAGTATTAGTTGATGATTTGTGTACGAAAGGGACAAAAGAACCCTATCGTTTATTAACTTCAAGAGCAGAATATCGTTTGCTATTACGTCATGATAATGCCGATGCTCGCTTAAGTACCTATGGATATGAAGTGGGCTTATTACCTAAAGAGCGTTATCAGGCATATCTTGATAAGAAAAGTAAAATCGCACAAAGTAAAAAACAGCTACAAGAAATACGATTTACACCTAAAAGTGAAGTGAATGAGTATCTTCATGAAATAGGATATGATACGTTAAGTGAGGGAATTAGTGCGTTAGAGCTGTTAAAAAGACCTAAGGTTACATTGTCGGGATTAAAACCCTATACAAACCTTGTGTTAGAAAGAGAAGTAGCGTTTGATATTGAAATTGAAACAAAATATGAAGGGTATATTAAAAAAGCGTTAAAGGAAGCTGAAAAATTAAGAAGTATGGAAGCAATTAAATTGCCTAAAGATATGAATTATGATGAGGTGGAAAATTTATCATTGGAAGCTCATCAAAAACTATCACAGGTTAAGCCATTAACGATTGGGCAAGCATCTCGTATTTCAGGGGTGAACCCAGCGGATATTGCCGTATTAGCAATGTATTTGAAAAACAGATAAAAACAATAAATACGATAAAAAAGAAATGCATGGGCATTTCTTTTTTGATGAAAAGCTATTTAAGGGAATAGTCAATTCATATGAAATTTTGTTGTCTAGTTTTCACTATCTCTTAAAAGGATCAAAATTAAGAAACAGGCATCATTTGAATGTTATGTTATAAAGGAGTATTATGCCTGGACACAAGTTAGCAAAAGCTAACTATGAGTATATTGTACAGGAAAATGGATAGAAGTCAACATTTTTTAGTAAAAAGTTAACTTTAACTAATATTTCGTTGACATAATAGTTAGCTAGTGGTAACATAACGGTGTTAGATGGGGTGAACTTCATGAAAGGAGCCATATGATGCCGTTAACATATGCTAGTTTAGAAAAAGAAAATAAAATTGTTCGTGTTCGTGGAAATGTAGAATTAAAAAGGCATTTAGAAAACTTAGGGTTTGTACAAGGTGCTTATGTCAAAATAGTGAATCATGTCAATGACAATTTTATTGTGAGTATTAAAGATACAAGAGTGGCGATATCAAAAGAAATTGCTAATAAAATTATGATACAGGAGGGGTAAATGATGACATTAAAAGATGTGAGTGTAAAGGAAACAGTAATTGTTAAAAAGTTGCATGGACAGGGGGCAATAAAACGTAGAATTATGGATATGGGCATTACTAAAGGAGTAGAAATCTATGTTAGAAAGGTAGCTCCATTAGGGGACCCAATTGAAATTAGTGTTAGAAATTATGAATTATCAATTCGTAAAGTTGATGCAGAAATGATTGAAGTGATGTAAAAAGAAAGATGAGGAAATGTATGAGTAAACAAATTGCGTTAGCTGGAAATCCTAATAGTGGAAAAACAACACTGTTTAATGCATTAACAGGTGCAACACAGTCTGTTGGTAATTGGCCAGGAGTAACAGTAGAGAAAAAAGAAGGAAAATATAAAGGAGATAAGGAATTAATTATTACCGATTTACCAGGTATTTATTCATTATCGCCATATGCATTAGAGGAAGTCGTATCTCGTGAATTTTTGTTAAATGGGAATGTCGATGTTATATTAAATATTGTCGATGGTTCTAATTTAGAAAGAAATTTATATTTAACAACACAGTTATTAGAATTAGGGATTCCTGTTGTAGTAGCAATCAATATGATTGATGTAGTAGAAAAACGTAATGATGAAATTAATTTTAGTGCTTTATCAAAAGAATTAAATTGTCCTATTATTCCTATTTCAGCCCTTCGTTCTACTAATTTAGATACACTAATGAAGTCAGTTAAGCAAGTAGTGAATCAACCATATCATGTTAAAAAGATTTACGATCAACAGATAAGTAGTGTATTAGATGCGTTAGCAGATACATTGCCTGTTTTAGAAAATAGTAAATTTAAATGGTTTTATGCGATTAAATTGTTGGAAAGAGATGAAAAAATATTATCTGCTTTGCATATGCAAGCCAATGAAACCTTAATTTCACCATTAGAAACAGCATTAGATGAAGATAGTGAATCAATGATTAGTGATGCAAGATATTCTTATATTACTTCTATCATTGATGGTTGTTATAAGAAAGCAAATCGAGGTAAATTAACACTATCTGATAAAATTGATAAAATTGTAACAAATCGAATTTTAGCCTTACCAATTTTTGCTTTGGTAATGTGGTTTGTGTATTATGTATCCGTAACTAGTGTAGGAACCTTTGTTACCGATTGGACAAATGATGTATTGTTTACAGAAATTATTCCTCCTATGATTGAAGGTGTTCTTTCTTCTTTACAAGTTGCTAGTTGGTTACAAAGTTTAATACTTGAGGGAATTGTTGCAGGAGTCGGTGCTGTATTAGGTTTTGTGCCACAAATGTTAGTGTTATTTTTATTCTTAGCGATTTTAGAGGATTGTGGTTATATGGCTCGTATTGCCTTTATTATGGATCGTTTGTTTAGAAAATTTGGTTTATCAGGAAAATCTTTTATCCCTATGTTAATTGGTACAGGTTGTGGTGTTCCTGGGGTAATGGCGAGTAGAACAATCGAAAGTGATCGTGATCGTAAAATGACAATTATGACCACAACGTTTATTCCTTGTAGTGCAAAATTACCAATTATTGCTTTAATTGCAGGAGCGTTATTCTCTAATGCTTCATGGGTAGCACCAAGTGCTTACTTTGTTGGGATAGGAGCCATCGTTGTTTCTGGTATCATCTTAAAGAAAACAAAAATGTTTGTTGGTGATCCATCGCCATTTGTCATGGAAATGCCAGCTTATCATATGCCAAGAATGATGAATGTTTTACGCAGTATGTGGGAAAGAGGATATAGCTTTATTAAAAAAGCAGGAACCATTATTTTATTATCAACGATCGTCTTGTGGTTTTTACAAGCATTCGGTATTGAAAATGGCTCATTTGGAATGGTGGAAAATATCGAATCTTCTTTCTTATCCATGATTGGTAGAAGCTTTGCATGGATTTTCGCACCATTAGGTTGGGGTGAATGGAAAGCAGCAGTTGCTAGTGTAACAGGTTTAATTGCCAAAGAAAATGTCGTTGCCACATTTGGGCAGCTGTATGGTTTTCAAGAAGTGGCTGAAGATGGTTCACAGATATGGGGTACACTTGCTAGTAGCTTTACGGTGGTCAGTGCGTATTCCTTCTTAGTGTTCAACTTATTATGTGCCCCATGTTTTGCGGCAATAGGAGCTATTAGAAGAGAGATGAACAATGCAAAATGGACCGTTTTTGCGATTGCATATCAATGCATCTTTGCCTATGTGATTGCATTAATTGTAAGTGGTATTGGTAATTTAATCGTCTTTCAAACATTTAATGCCAACACGATAGTAGCCTTTATTTGTCTATTTGTGTTACTATACTTGTTAGTAAGACCAATGAAAGTTAATCAAAAAACAGTTTTATCCTATTCGGTAAAATAAGAAGGAGATGATAGAATGAATCTAGCTAGTTTTATTGTTTTATTAATCTTAATGATAGGCGTTGCTTTCGCAATACGTTCTATTATAAAAAATAAAAAAAGTGGCAAATCTTCCTGTGGAGGAAATTGTGGTGCTTGTGGGTGTGATTCATTATGTCATAGTCAAAAAGCAAAAGGAATGTTTAAAGAAATACGTCAAAAGGAGCTATCATAGATAGTTTCTTTTTTTTTAGTGTAATCGTATATGCGGATTTGTATTATAAATGACAAAGGTAACTAAAAAGTATTATAATGATAAAAACAGGAGGGATTGTATGAAAAAGGTAGTTGCGATACTTATGGTGATGAGTATAGCTTTAATGGGGTGTACAACAAGTGAAAAAGAAAATATTCGTGTATTAACACCAAATGGGGCACCTGCATTAGCACTCGTAAATGAATACGAAGATATCAATAAAGAAGGGGAAATTAAAATCGTGGAAGGTAGCGATTTGATTAGTGCTGAATTAGTGAAAAAGGATAGTTCTTATGATGTGATTATTGCACCTATTAATTTAGGCTGTCAACTAATCGCAAAAGAACAGAGTGATTTTCGCTTAGCTGGTGTATTAACATGGGGGAATTTATATCTTGTTGAAAATGAAGAAGTGAGTAATCAACAATTTGTAGCTTTTGGGGAAATGGCAGTGCCAGGTAAGATTTTAAGCTTAATGAAAGATTCCTCGAAGATTATAAAAAATACAACACTTACTTATTATAATGCACTTAGTGATGTACAAGCACAAATGCTTTCTGGTAATTATCAGTATGCCTTATTGGCAGAACCAGCAGCGAGTGCTACGATTGCCAAAGCAAAACAGTTGAATATGTCATTAAAGATTAGTGCATCTATGCAAGACCTCTATCAACAACAAACACATTCACAAACAGCTGGGTATCCACAAGCGGCAATTTTTGTGAAAGATAAGGCGTTAGTACAATCCTTTTTAGATGATCTAAAGACGTTTACTAATGAAGAAGCGTTAAAAGCAGGTGATGATTTAGAAGCAAAGATTACAGAAATAGGGGTAGAAACATTTGGTGTACCTAATGCGAAAATAGCAGTGAACACATGGGAGCGTCAGAATATTCATTATCAAGATGCTAATGAAGTAAAGGCAGATATTGAAATATTGCTAAAACAATTTAATATTGCATTTAGTGATGAGATGTTGGCGAAATAATGAAACATAAAGTAATTTTATTTTTGATGATTGTCTTTGGTTGGCAAGTTGTTGCGATGATGGTAGGTAAAAAAGTCATTGTACCTTATCCTATAGATGTACTTATACAAATGGTGGATATGCTAGTATCGTTTACTTTTTATGAAACACTGATGAGTACGTTATCGCATGTAATATTTAGTGTTGTAATCAGTGCGATTATTGCGTTTATCTTGGCTTATTTAAGTAATCAATATAAGTTAGTAGAAACCTATGTATCGCCAATCTTAACCATTCTACAAACAATCCCTAATATTTCCTTTATTATGATTGTCCTTGTATGGAGTTCATCACTACAAAGTGTGTATATCGTTTTAACGTTGGTTGTATTTCCTTTACTGTATCATAGTTTTTTAAGTGGTTTTAAAGGGATAGATCAAGACTTAAAAGATGTTAGCTTGTTATATGCAGGCAATGGATATGGTAAGTTGTGGCATATCTATTTGCCATTAATCAAAGAAAGTATTTTATCAGGATTATTGAATAGTTTTGCCTTAGGAATTAAAGTAGCAGTCATGGCAGAAATACTATCTGGTTTGCCTTATGGGGTAGGTAGAGCAATAAATTACAGTCGTATTCAATTTGATATGACAAGTGTATTCGCTTGGACAGTGTGGTTGATTATTATCATTTTATTCATTAACGGTGTTGTAAAAAAGTTAGTTGAAAAAATGAATACATAAAGAATGAAGAAACAATCAAAACTTAGGAGGGCTTATCTATGAAACAGCCAAAATTGTATAAACAGGAAAAAGGAATCGTAAAGAATGTCCAAAAATATCTAGTAGGAAAGAAAACGTTAATCGTGTTAGGTACATTTCAAGCAGATATTTTTTCTGCCATGATTACACAATCGCTTATTTATGAATATGAATGTATTGTTTTCGATAAGGAGTGTAGCGAAAAAAATATTCAAGAATTAAGTGATAAAATGAAAGAAGGTCATTTTGATTCCATCATCGGTTTTGGTGGTGGTAAAATTATCGATGTTGTAAAAGCAGTATGTTATTATTATCCTTGTTACTTAATGGTAATTGTAAGTAGTGCAAGCATGAACGGGGCATGTAGTGCGTTATCTGTGTTATATGATGAAGATCATTGTTTTGATCGCTTTTTATATTTAAATAAAAACCCTGATGCTGTTTTGGTAGATAGTGAAGTAATTTTCAATGCTCCTTTTTCATTATTAAAAGTAGGAATGATTGATGCTCTTTCCTCTTATTATGATGTTATGTATATACATGAGAAAAAGGCATTGCCTAAAACAATACTAACGTATGCACAAGCTTGTTATGATAATGTATATGATTTGTACGAACAGGTAAAAATAGATTATGAAACAGCACATTTAGGAGAAGAAGTAGAAACGATGATTCGTACTATTTTGTACGATAGTGCCATTGCTTTTGAAAACTGTGGGTGTGAATATTCACATATTTTAGCTAATGCAACGACGACTTTGGCAGAAAGTAGAGGAATGCATGGAGAAAGAGTAGGAGTTAGTTGTTTATTTATGTTAGCTTTAGAAAATAAGGAACAAGAATATAAACGTTTAAAACAATTATTGCTTGCTTTAGATATGCCAACAACGTTGCATGATTTGCAGATTTTTAAAGCAGAGGAATTAATTGC
Organism: Erysipelotrichia bacterium; assembly: GCA_009916335.1. The sequence continues at coordinate 18,271 of SAAR01000026.1, forward strand.
ACCTATTATGAAAGAATTAAAGCAGTATCAGATTGCACATAATAGCTGGATAGTAGAAGAAGTGTTAGATCAAATACGTTAAAAAAAATAAGCAATTATGCTTATTTTTTATAGTTTGCAATTTTTTGAAATGTTTCTTCACTAATGATATGTTCGATTTTACAAGCATCTTTCTCAGCGTTTTCCTCTGATACTTCTAATACGTTTTCTAAGAAAGAGCGTAGGGTCTTATGACGGGTAAACACCATATTTGCCATTTCTTTTCCTGATGGAGTCAAACGAATATCACCATATGCCTCTTGTTCGATAAATCCTTTATCTTTTAAGATATTCATCGCTTTATTGACACTAGGTTTAGACACTTCCATCATTTTTGCCACATCAATTGATCTGACTTTCCCCTTTTCACTAAGAATTACAATTGTTTCTAAATAATCTTCTAATGATTCCCCAAGTAGCATATATTCACCTCATTACCTTGTTTTCAATATTATACCATTATAATATGGTTTTGTAAGTATCTTCTTTAAAACCGACGATGACTTGTTTTTCACCTATTAATAGAGGACGTTTTACAAGCATACCATCACTTGCTAATAGTTTAATTTGTTCTTGTTCACTCATGGTTTTAAGTTTATCCTTTAATTTCATTTCTTTATACAGTAAACCACTTGTATTAAAAAACTTTTTAACAGGTAATTGACTTTGTTTGATAATGGTTGTTAATTCTTCTTCGTTTAGTTTTTCTTCCTTTATATCACGAAATGTATAGTCAATATGATTTGCCTCTAAAAATTTCTTTGCCTTTTGGCAGGTACTGCATTTAGGATAGCAGATAAATAAGTTCATAATTGTTCACCTCGTTTTCATTTTATCTTATTTAAACAAGGATTTACAATAATATGCTCACTATCATAC
>SAAR01000310.1 GCA_009916335.1 Erysipelotrichia bacterium
GGCAAAAAAACTAAGCCATGAAGCTGAGCATAAATTCTACATTAATGAGACATGGTATCTTTCCGATAAAGCCTTTCGTGCCAAAGCGGTTTTGGAAGATAACAGCTACAAAAGCCCACTTTCAACGATGATTAAAAATCTTTTTGAATTAGCCAAAATCGAAGATGACACAGCACTGTTTATTCGTGCAAAAGATATGTTGGAGAGTTTTGGAGCGGGTATTCAAAAGTATGCGCACGCTTATCCCGAAGCGGTGAGGGCAATTACACATTACATGTAAAAAGTTAAAAGTTTAGCCCTGATCCCCCCTCATTTTTGTTTGTCATTGATCAAACAAACTTAGTGGCTTATTATAATGTAATCTTTTTTCTTTTATTTTATCAATCATCTTTTCCAAATTTTTTTGAGTTAAAATCGTAATATTTTTTTCTTCTAAAATTAACTGTCTATTTAAATCAAACATGGGGTTATCAATATCAGTATCTTGGTTATACATAACAGCACGAGGAATCTTATAATTTTTTGCATATTCCATTGCTAGTCTAGCCCCACTATCAAGTTTTTGGTTAAATATATTCCAACGAGTTGCTGAATCCTGTGCATAACTAGCAGCTAAAATTATCGTATCGCAAAATAAAGCCTGTAATCTATCTCTCTCTTTATAGCGACTACTTAATTCCATTTTTGATTTAAATTTTTCATAGTATTCGGTTATTAATAAACCACCTTCTTCTACAATCTCAAATGCTAAATCTCTATTTTTGGCAGGTAATATATCATTAAGTGGACTTGGTAAAATTGCAATTGTTTTACCACCAATTATAGCTTGCTGATGAGCAATACTATCGCAGCCAAAAGCTAATCCACTTACTATTGTTATATCTCGTTTGATGATTTCTTCAACAATTTTCCTTTCTCTTGCTTCGATTGTTTCATCTGGATTTAGCAAACCTATTACAGTTATGTTATTGTTGTCAATATCTAATAAGTCAATATCTCCTTTGTAAAAAAGAAAAATAGGTTGTTCGCTTTCTTTGACATCACCTCTATATCGCGGGAAATTCTTATCACCAATTGCTATTAAACCATCACAACTGTCTTCAAAATCACTTAATTTTTCTTTTATATAGTTTTTGTTCAATTCAAAATCATCAATAGTAATTATTTCATTTTGTTTAGAATTATTGTTTAGCAATGCAACAATTGTTTCTGTACTTTCATTCCCTTTTAGATTTTTTACAATCCAAGCCGTACCAATCCCTTTATAAGTTTTTACTGCTAGTATATTTATCGCATTTTCTGAATATGTCATACTGTTTTTCCCACGGCATAAAAAGTAACAGATTTTGCACCCTTGTCATAAAGTGCTTGGATGGCATCTTCGTCTATATTGACGTTATTCGTATAAATATCATCAATCAATAAAATATTTTTACCTTTTACATCATTTGAAATATTACATGTATTTTTTGTGATTCCTGGATATGGCATATCACCATTTCCCGCATATTGGGCTGCTTTTGGTGAGTGAGCTAAATGGGTTGTTTTTGTATCAGTATGTCTAAATAAATAATCAGAGCCATCTTGAAAAGCTAATTCATGTATAAGATGTTGCACTACCTTCTTAAATAATAGCTGATTATGACTATAAGTATTTTCTGCTTTTGATCTTGGGACTATGCAAATAGTTAAGTTTCTAGGAAATAAAGCTAAATCAGTTTTTAATGCTATATATAGTGGATTTATGGAATTGTCTAACTTTTCTTTTGAATCATTATTGAAAGTATTTTTTAAATCATTCAAATAATCAGGATTACCTTGATTTCTATATCTAGTATAGTCCGTGTGATAAAAACCTTGAATATTTTGTCTTAAATATCCATTTGCATAAATTGTAAATTTATTCATAAGTTTATTCTCCTTTTTATAGATTAACTATATTTTTAGCAGGAATACCTGCGAGTTGAGCTTGTTTTATCTCTAATTTATCATTTTCAAAAATAACCGCTAAATTTGGACTAATTTTCAAATAATCCATCGCATATTTAAATTTACTAATTTCTTGATTGTTATAATCTTCTTTATAAAACTTATGTTTAAATATAGTTGACAAATTATGATATTCTAGAAGTAGATTTGCTTTCTGTTTATGGCTATTTGTAGCTAAAATAATCTGATGAGTTTTAAAATATTTATTTATAATTTCTAAAGTAGAAATAATGATTTTTGTCTTTTGTAAATATTTATTGTATACATTGTTTTTTATATCAATTATCTCTTCAGATTCGTGAGTCTTTAAATCAGGAATGATTGATTCTAGTTGTTCTCTTGTAAATCTTTCAGTGCTTTGATACAATGACGTTAAATTCAAATTTTTAACTTGTTGAATTGCTTCTTTATAAGCTAAAAAATTAGCCTCATCTGTATCAATTAAAGTTCCATCTAGGTCAAAAATCAAAAAAACTTTTTCATTTAATATTTCCACAATGTATTATTACCTTTGTGTATAACTATTTATTCAACGAACATTATATACAAAACAGTCTGATATGCCTAAATAAATGAACATAAAAAGCAAAATATAGCGGATGGTCTGGGCTAAACTTTTAACTTTTACGCTATTTATGCCATTTTATAGAAATGAGGCTTAATGTAGATTGGAAAGGTAAAGGCAGGTTTCTTTTACATGTAAGGAAACAGAAAATAGGGGTCGGGGCTTGACTTTTAACTTTTATCAGTGGCTTCCCACGATCGAAACAAGCTCTTTGTTTTTTGAAATAAGTTGATTGACAATCTCACTGAGTGTCATTTTCTTTTCTTCAGCTATTTTGCGGACAAATACTTCATTTTGTGGTTCAAGATAAACAGGGATTTCGAACGTAGCCTCTTTATTGAAAAACTTCCCTCGAATACCGTTGGTGAAATCATATTCTTTTTTCATTGTATTCCTTTATAGACATCACTTTCTTTAGCTGTTGCTTTACGTGCGGAGATAATTCTAATGGTGCACATATCGTTTTCAATTTTAAAATACAAATGGACAACCACTAAAACTCTTGTTAAATCATCCATTCCTAAGGTAATCCAACGCTCTTCATCGTTGCTATGTTCATCATCAAAGATAGACATAGCATGTTCATCTTTGAAAACGCTAACCGCTGTTTCAAAAGCAACATGATGCTTTTTATAATTGGTTTTTGCTTTATGGGGATCCCATTCAAAAAGATATTTCATACATGGATTATATCAAAAATGAAGCTAACTTTGCAGTTCTCTTTTACATGTAAGGAAAAATCCTTACATGTAAGCTATTTTCTAAAGTGCTTTTGCGATAAAACGGTTTAAGCGTTTGGCAAAAGCTGCGGTATCTTCGATTTTCATACCTTCTTGAAGTTTGGCTTGGTCAAGAAGCAAGAAAGCGATATCGTTAAGCTCTAAAAGATCACTTTTAGCACTTAATTTTTTGAAAATCTCATGCTCAGGATTGATCTCTAAGATAGGTTTAACAGCTGGAAGGTTGTCTTGTCCCATCTGTTTAAGCATCTGTTGCATTTGGAAATCTGGGTCATTTTTATCGTACACAAGGCATGAAGGTGAATCACTCAAACGACTTGAAATTTTGACATCTTTGGCATCGTCTTTGAGGATCTCTTTCATCTTCACCAAAATCTCTTTGTAGGTTTTTTCATCCTCTTCTACTTTGGCTTTATCTTCTTTGATCTCTTCGTCAATGTCGGAGTTATTGACCGGCTTGATAGGTGTTTTATCGTATTCACCGACCATTGGGAAAACAATCGCATCGACATCTTCATCCAAAAGAAGGACTTCAATGTCTT
>SAAR01000027.1 GCA_009916335.1 Erysipelotrichia bacterium
TTACAACATCACATGCAGATAAGGAACCACCTGGGTGTCCAGACTTTGCCGCATGTACCATTTTTAAGATGTTTCTTCTAACATTGTTCGCATGTTTTTTTAATTCATTACAATTCATATTTCTCCCCCTTCTATCCTTTTTTTACAACACTATAGTTAACATGATGTTCTTGTAAGCATTGTATCGTTTTCTGTTCAACTTCCGCTAATAAATTTCTTTGGAAGAAATACACAGCACCTGCATAATTCCACCCTGATGGGTGCTTTACTTGATCTCCTGCAAAGAATAGCTTCACAGATTTTTTATCTCTTAGTATTTTAACCTCTTTAATGTCTTTATATTTCATTGTATTACTATCCTCAGGCAAAGAATGAATGATGACTTCCTCTGTTTTAAATTCACAAACGGGTGTTTTCTTAAAAAAACGAATCCCATATTTGTACATTGCTTTAACCGAAAACCAAATTCCTGTGATTGCAAAGAACGCAACAATAAAAATACCTTTTGCATAAAAAATCGCCGTTATAAGCATCAATGCTATTGTAATCATTAGATTTAACAAGGTATAACACAATAGTTTTATTTGATCATCTTTTATCATAAATTCATTCATAATATCACCTTCATTTTCTCCATTAAAGATTATAATACGCTAACATCTCTTTAATTTTTTTATCATCTTCTTCACTTAATTCCTGTACTGGTTTTCTTGCTGGTCCAATTTCTGCAATACCAGCTAATTCTGTCGCTCTTTTCATGACTGATGGTACCGTTCCAAGTTTCAACACTCCACGCAACACATCTATATCCTTTTGTAATTTTTCTGCGGTTGCATGATCATTTTCTCGCAATGCTTTATCTAAACCTACTAATGTATCGACAATCACATTACTTGTTCCTGCAACAGCTCCTGTTGCGCCTAAGCCATAAGCATAGCTAATCTTAGAATCTGATCCAACTAACAAATTAATATCTTTCTTAGCTGCGATCTTAGCATACGCTTGTAATGTTTCTACATCTCCACTACTATCCTTAATCCCTTTGATATTTTCAATATCGGCTAAGCGATCGACTAGTTCAGGTGATAAAGGACACCCCGTAGCTTTTGGTATGTTATATAGCATAATAGGGATATTTACACTTTCTGCTACTTCTTTATAATGGGCATATAAATTATCATCTGTTGGTTTTAAAAAGTAAGGTGTAATAAGCGATAATGCGTCAGCCCCCACTTCTTGTGCTGCTTTTGATAAACGTAGTGTTTCTCTAGTAGAACAAGCCCCTGTTCCTACAAACACAGGCACACGATGATTGACAATTTCCACTACTTTCTTTGTAAAGGCAATCTTTTCCTCTTCATCAATCACATGAAATTCTCCATTACTTCCTAGGATAAAAATCCCTTTTACCCCATGTGCAATTAAATGATCAATCAACTTCTTTGTTGCTTCATAATTAATACTTTGCATTTCATCACGATGAAATGGTGTAACAATCGGTGTAATAATTCCTTCCATTTTCATATTATTGACCCTCTTTTCCTTTAATACTTGCCCCCAAAGCTCCTCCTGGGTGCCATTTTACATATTGTTGTGGAGTTAATCCTTTACTATTCTGTAATAAGATACTTAAACTTTGTAACATAATAATCTCTGCCAAAATACTTGCTCTAGGAGGTTTATTCATACGATCCCCTTCTTGTTCAACACCTGCAATTAATGCCACATCACCTTGATTAGCCAACCAAGAATTTGCTTTTCCTGTTAATGCAATAATCTTTGCACCATTGTTCTTTAATGTTTCTACGGTAGCTTTTAATTCACTCGTTTCTCCACTATTAGAAATAGCAATGACAACATCACCAGCTAACACCTGTCCTGCACTACCATGTACTGCTTCTGTTCCATGAAGTTCATAAGTAGGTGTTCCTGTTGATGATAACAACGACGCTGCATAACCAGCTACATGCCCAGGTTTACCAATTCCTGTTACATGGATACGATTCTTACATGCTTCTGCATCTAAAATTAAATCTTTTGCAGCTGCTAATGCTTGTACATCTATTTTATCTGTAAATTTTTTTAATTCACTTGCTTCAATATCAATAAATTCTTTTACTTGTTCCTTTGCTGTATTCATCATTTTCCTCTCAATCTTCAATTTGTTCATATTGTTTATTTGCTAATTTGATACCCTCTCGAATGATATTTGTATCAATCGCTGATACAAGAATATCTATATCTTCTTTAAAGTATTTTAATAAACGCATATTGCCAATCATACCAAATGCTTTCTCATGTTCTTTACATGCTTTTGCAACTTTCTTAATCATTGCTAGTTCTTGTTCAGCCATTACATGATCTGGATTATCCATTGAAATTGCTAAATCACAAGGACCTACAATCGCCGCATCAATGCCATCTACACTTAGTATCTCATCAATATTAACAACACCTTTCAGTGTTTCGATTTGTACAATGCTTAATGTACGTTCATTTTGCTTTCGCATATTCAGTGCGTGATTACCACTTTCTCCATAATGCGTATTTGCTCCCCCTGAATAACTGCGTTTTCCTATCGGTGAATATTTACTCCACATGACTAATTGCTGTGCTTGCTCTTTGCTTTCTACCATAGGCACCATAATACCTGTTGCCCCATAATCAAGCATCTTTGAAACATCTGCTCTAGCAAGTTGAGGAACACGCACGATACTTGCATAATTTATCGCATTGGCAAATACCATTAAATCATGTAGTTTTTCATTTGCTAAAACACCATGTTCACAATCATAAAAGATAAAGTCCATGCCATTATTTTGTGCCATAATAACAATTGCTGGATTATCGACAATTTTTACTAGTAACCCTTTAATTTTGCGTTTCTTTACTAATGCCTTTAAATCCATTTCATTTCACCACTTTCTTCTTTTTAATTGTTTCCTATTTTCTAAAAAGAACAAGGAAGATAGCTCCCTTGTTCTTAATTGCTAAATTATCCGAAGAATCCTAGAACCCAGTTCAAGAATGCTCCAATAATGTTATAGTCGACATTAGGGAATGATGCTCCTGTAATATCAAGACCAGAGAATGCTGGATATAGAATTAATGGTAATCCTGTTAATGCAAGACCAACCACAAACGATCCTACAAGCGCTCCTTTCCATCCTCCATATGCGTTACCAAAGATACCTGCTGTACCACCTGAGAAGAAACAGATACCTGCAGCTGGAATCATAATCACACTACTATTAAATGCTACCATCATTGCCATCGCTGCTAAACCACCAACGAATGCACCAACAAATCCAATTAACACTGCTGTTGGAGCAAATGGGAAGATTGCTGGACAGTCAACAGCTGGTTTAGAGTTAGGAATGTATTTTTCAGAAATAGCAACGAATGCAGCTGTAATTTCTGCGATAAATTGACGAACTCCATAAATCAATACACTCATACCAGCAGCAAATTGTAACCCTTGTAAGAATGGATAGATAAACCAAATATCATTACCTGCTTTTTCTAACACATAATCCATATGTCCGTTTGCTACACAAGCAATCACAGCTACATAGAATAAAACAACCATGAATAATGCTACTGAGAAGATGAAATCTCTAAATAATTCAAAGAATTTAGGCATCTGCACATTACTAGCATCTTTCTTTTCTTTATCTCCACCTAATTTTCCAAATAATTTTCCAATATATCCAGAAATAGCGTATCCGATACAGTTAAAATGACCCATTGCCAAATTATCTGCACCTGTGATTTTATTCATGAAAGGCTGACAGAATGATGGTAATGCTGCACCACAGAATCCTAACAAGATACCTCCACCAATCACTGTAACAGGCATTGGTAATCCATTCGCAATAAAGATTAAAGCAAGTACACATGCAAAGTATAAGAAGTGTTGTCCTGTTAAGAAGATTGCTTTAAATCTTGTAAATTTCGCAACAATTAAGTTTACAACAAATCCTAGTAACATAACCATGGCGACCTCGGTACCATAGGTATTCAAGGCAAGTCCTGTTGCTACTTCAACCTGTGTTGTAACTCCTTCAATTCCAAATGCTGTATTAAATAATTCTGTAAATGTTGTTACAACGCCTGACATTGCACTAGAACCAATATTGAAAACCATAAATCCAATGACTGTTTTCATTGTTCCACTGATAACATCAGTCGCTGATTTTTTCTGTAATAATAAACCAATTAATGCAATTAACCCCATAATTAATGCGGTATTTCTGGATTGCGCTAAAATCGCATCTAACATATTAATTTTCTCCTCCTATTTTAAAAATATTACTCTTTTTATTCTTTTGTTTTTAAGAATGCTTCAATTTTTTCTTTCATTTCAGCCTTATCAACAATATTGCGAATACCTAAGGCATAAGGTACTTGCCCTTGTAATTCATCTGATAAATCTTCCATAGTAATGACTAAATCTCCAGTAAAGCCATTTAATGAATCAAGATTTCCATGCTCTGTTTGAATTGGAAAGTTATTTTCGCTAATTACTTGATCGGCTTTAATCTTTAATAGCATACTAGAACCCATTCCAGCTCGACAACATACTAATGCTTTGTACATAAATTTTCCTCCTTCTATTGATTGATGTATTCCATAATTTCTTTTGCATCTTTTGCGCTATCCAATAATTTAAAGAATGCACGATCTTCAAACATTCCTGCTAATTCAGCCAACGCACTTAAGTGTTGTGAATTATCAGTTGCACTTAGGCAAAATAAATATTTCACTGGGTCATTCGCTTCATTGCCAAAAACAACGGGTGTTTTTAAAGTAGCAATACCAATTGCACTTTCTATTGCCCCTGCTTCTGGTCTAGCGTGTGGAAGTGCTACATGTTTTGTAAGTACAATATAGGGACCATTCTCCTTCACACCAGCAATCATATCATCAACATAAGAAAGTTTCGCTTTCCCTTCATCAATTAATGGTTGTGCTGATTTACGAATCGCATCTTCCCAGTCAGACGCTTCAATATTTAGCCTAATTAATCTTTCATTTGTTAAATCTTTTAACACTTGTATCACCTCCTTGTAATGATGTACACCGTTTCTTTACACCTAGATAATAAAAGAGATTTTTTATCTTTTCAACGCTTTTTAAGTTCAACTTTTGTTTTTAGATTCAACAATCTTTAAACTCTTATAAACCCTTTAAATAAAGCTTATTTCAAGCATCAAAACAAATATTTGTAAAGTTTATATTTTGTTTTTTTATCTTACATTTATTAAACTAAAGTCTACAAAAAACGATATTTATGCCCTCTTCATTCCCTTAATAACAATATAAAAAAAGAAAAAAATCAGGATTATTCACCCTGATTCCTTGATACTAGCCATTGCTTTCTTCCATCTGTATACGCAATTCAATTTTTTCTATCTCTTCCCAAAGGACAAATTTAGAAAGTGGCTTAGAGAAATAATAACCTTGATACAAATCAAAGGATAAGGTTTTCATATCATCGAAATATTCCTTTGATTCTATTCCTTCAGCAACAATTTCAAAATTAAGTTGTTGCAACATGCGTACGGTATTTACCAAAATAACTCTCGCTTTACGATTATGCATTGAGTTCCAAATTACTAATTTATCTAATTTAATCGCTTTGAAAGGAATATCAATCATATTATCTAAATTTGCATACCCACTACCGTAATCGTCCATCGCTAGTTCAATATTCGCATCATGCAAAAGTTGCAAATTTTCTAATACGGTTGGATTAGAATAAATCGCTTCACTTTCCGTAATTTCAAGCACGATATTTCTTGCATTGATTTCATACTCATCAATTAACGCAAGCAATTCAATCGCAAACATAGGTTTCATAATTTGAATCACAGACAAATTAATACTAACACGCATATGATCTTGAAAATACTTTTTATTTTCACGCATAAAAGTAAATACTTCTTTAATAATGATGATTCCTAACTTTAAAATCATTCCATTTGTTTCTGCTAAACGTATGAATTCCTCAGGGGAAACATAACCATATTTAATTAAATTCAATCTCGCTAACGCTTCTAATCCACGCAACTTTCCATGCCTATCAAACAGTGGTTGATAAGCTATCTCCATCTTTTCTTTAGCAATAACATCACTTAATGCTCTTTGAATAGTAGCACTTCTAACTAGCTTTTTCGTTTCTTCTTCATCTACCACATAGATCATTTTTTTGCCTTTTTTCTTCATCTCTACTAGCACATGCTCAAGCATCAAAAACAACTCATTCGCATTTTGATAATTTCGCATATTCATCACAGCTAAAGAAGCATCCATCTTAACACCGACATGATTAATTTCCCATTCTTGTTTTAATCGTTCTAGTATTTTATGAAGTAATTGAAAACTCGCATCTTCATCTTCACACACAACAATAAAAATATCCCCATTAATTCTAAAAACACTTTGATCATCACTCTCGCCAATTAAATAAGTGGCAATTTGTTTTAATACCTCATCACCATAAAAACGACTAAACACATCATTAATCATCTTTAAATCACGAATTGAAATAAGCACGAATGTAGCTTGTTTCCCTTGTCGATAATAGGTATTCACCTTCGCTTTCATCGCTTCTTCATTAAGCACACCTGTTAGTGAATCGCAATACATATCAGGATTCTCCATCGTTATATACAATAGCAACTGTGAAATCACAGCCCCTAGCCCAACAATGATATTTTGTGGATATAGGTGCTGATAAACTAGTCCTGCAAAAAACATTAAAATAATACTAACAAGTGTTAAAAATAAAGTAGGCTTTAATTGTTTGCGTTTTACAAAAATAATGACAAAAGCACTCATAAAATAAATAAGTGCATTAATATATAAATAGATATTGGCTACTCCATGCAGATAACGTTCTTGTTCATCAAAATAAAACAGAAGTTCATTAAAAGGGTTCAAACAAGCCATAGTTAAACCAATGATAATAGGAATAGAAGAAACTAAAAGTATTTTTTTCTTAATAAGATGTGTTAATGATAATACATAGATATAAAAAATAGCAGGTATACATAACAAACTACATATATATACTTCATTCACAATATAATTAAGCACAAGTGGTACTTGGCTTGCTGAAGCAATCATTTTCGTACTTATAATATCTGTTACAATATTAAAAAAGATAAATAATACATAGAATGAATAAATCTTCCCTTGTAGACTAATATACTTTCTTCTAAAAAAGAAGTGTACAACAATAATTAACAAGAATGCTAATGCACTTACCTCATAACTGATATTATACTCCATACTCTTTTCTCCACTATTTTCTTTTTCTTATTTATTCTATCATATCCTTTTTCTAAATCATAGATTTTAATCCCTTTCTCTTATTTACTATATAAAAAAAAAGATACCAAAAGGTACCTTCCTATCGTATTTACTTACATTGCCTCATGCATTGTTCTTGCAATAACATCATCTTGCTGTTCTTTTGTCAACTTATTAAAGTTTACTGCATAACCTGAAACACGAATTGTTAATTGTGGATATTTTTCAGGGTGTGCCTGTGCATCTAGTAAAGTATCTCGATTGAACACATTTACATTCAAATGGTGTCCACCACTTTCTGCATACCCATCAATCATCGTTACTAAATTATCAATTTTATTGCTCATATCGCCACCTCTTTCTATTCACCTTTATCATATATGATTTTTTTAAAGATGAGAAATAATTTGACTACTTTTTATAATTTTCTTTATCCCTTAAAAATATTTCAATCGCTTTATCTCCATCAATTTCATTATCTGCCATTTTTTGTAAGATTTCTTTGGTCTTATCATCAAGTTTCCCTATTTGAGCAAGATCATCATCTGTTTCTAATTTTTTTAGTAATGCCGCTAAATTTTTTTCTGCCAAAAAAATCCCTTCTTTCATTATAATTTCTTAAAGTATTGAATCGCTAAGCAGCCAATTCCTGTATGCACACCAACTACACTAACTAATGGTTTAAACACATAATCTGCTTTTGGAAATGCTTCTTTATATAGAGCAAGTAATTGCTTTGCTTGTGGTTCACTAACAACATGAGTTACCGCAATACAATAGCCTTCTCCATCATTTTGTATACTTTGTTTAATGTTATCTAATGTTTTTTGTAATGCTTTCGACATCGTTCTTACTTTATCTAAAACATCTATTTTTCCTTGTGTACGTTGATTGATTTCTAAAATCGGTTTGATTTTTAATAAACCACCTAAGGTAGCCGCAAAAGGTGTTAGTCTACCTCCTCGCTGTAAATGTTTTAAATCATTTGGTACTAACAAAGTATTCGTTGAATCACAAATCTGTTCTAATAGTGCTTTAATTTGAGTAAAGCTTTGCCCTTCTTCATACAACTGTTTTGCTCTTACAATCATATAATGCTCAACGACTGCCGTTACATGACAATCAAAGTAATCAAAGTGAAGTCCTAATTCCTCAGCAACTAAACGCATCATATTAATTGTCCCTGATAAACCATTACAAATAGGAATGGCAAATATCGTATCATAACCTTCTACTTTTAATTGTTGAAACACTTCTTCACAACGTTTCATGGAAGCTAATGATGTTTTTAACATCTTTCCCTCACTCATCAAGGAATACACTTCATCAACACTAATTTCTTCGCCCTCAAGTTTTGTTACATCTTCTATGGTAATCTGTAAAGGAATACAATAAATACCTTCTTTACTTAATTCAGTAGGGGTTAAACCTGTTCCTGTATCACTAACAAATGCTACCTTCACTTAACAACACCTACACTTTCTTGATATACTGTAAACCAACACAACCAATCCCTGTATGCACAGAAATAACTGGTCCTATTAAACCAAAGACGGTAGAACACTTAGGGAAAGAATCAAAATACAACGTTTTTAATTCTGTCGCTGTTGCTTCTGCATCTGTATGCAAGACAACTAATTCATAGTTATCATCAATCACATTCGCTTCTTTAAATGTATCTACTGCACTTTGTAATGCTTTTGACATCGTACGCACTTTTGCATGTGTATCTATCTTTCCTGTGAGGAAGCATCTAGTTTTAAAATTGGTTTAATCTTCAACATTCCTCCAAGTGCAGCTGCCAATGGTGTTAAACGTCCACCACGTTTTAAATGGTCTAAATCATCAGGAATAATTAATGTATCACTATGATCAATGCTATCCTGTAAACGAGCCACAATTTCTTCTAACGTTAATCCCTCATCGACAAGTCGTTTCGCTGCCAACGCAATATATTTTTGAATATGACAAGTTGTATAGGTTTCCATACAAGTAATGTCAATCCCTACCGTTTCCGCAGAAATCATAATTGACTGCATTGTTGAAGATAAACCTGATGTTAACGGTACACAAATAATATGTTCATAGCCATCTTTTTTTAATTGTGTAAACAGTTCTTCAATATAGCCTAAAGGTGGCAATGATGTTTTTAACATCTTCCCTTCTTTAATCATCTTGAATACTTCATCAATCCCAATATCAATCCCATCTAAATATGTTTTTTCTTCATCGACTATTTGCAATGGCAAAAAGAAAATTCCTTCTTTTTCTGCCTCTGCTTTATTAAATCCACTTCCACTATCTACTACTACTGCAATCTTCATAAATACCTCCCTCTTTTAATAAATCTCTATTTTTCTTGTTTATGTTTTAACGTTGACTGCATTGCAATACAGCCTAATCCACCATGGCATGTTAACACAGCAGGCAAATCAACTAACTCACATTCTATATCATTCATCTTGCTTTTTGCAAATGTTATAAATCGATTTGCTGCCTCTAAATTAGCTGCATGTGATATGTATAGTTTATGTGTCAGTGCCACGACTTTTTCACTTACAAACTGTTCTATTGCAGCGGAAAATATTTTCGCCTCTGTTCGTGCCATTGTAAACTTGTCTACCACATTACCATTATCTGCCAAATAAAGCAATGGCTTTATTTTTAGTAGCGATGCCATATTCGCCGCAACAGGTGAAATACGCCCCCCTTTTTTTAACTGCACTAAACTTTCTGGAAATAAAAATGAATACGAATGAGCACATTTTGCCTGAATCATTTCCACAATGTCATCTACCTTTGCATCAGCCTCACTCATCTTCTTTGCCTCCACTACCATATCCATAATAGGTGCACCAACACTTCGTGAATCAATTAAATAAACATTATCCATATTTAATTCTTCCTTTGCCATATGGAATGATTGATATGTTCCTGAAAGCCCCGCCGAACAAGTTACCACAATGATCGCATCATATTGCTTAGCTTTCCACTCCCTCATTAATTCTTCTATGTAGCCAACACTTGGTTGTGAAGTGGTTGGTACTTTCCCATTACGCAAGTGTTCATAAAGCTGTTCTTTTGTCATTTCATAGTGATCCTTATAGTGTTTACCCTCTAAAATAACACTTGTTGGCACTAGTACAACACCTAATTCTTGTGCTCGCTCTAAACTTAATGCACTCGTACTATCCGTTACAATCAAATAATTTTTCATCTTCTATACCTCGTTTTATATAGTATTATTTTAGCACATTTTAACTTTGAATGTTACCTAATAAGGCTATTTAAACATAAAATATCTTTCCTGTTTTATCCTTTCAATCACAAGGAAAGATGAAACTTCATTCATTTATCATATAAATTATTTTCTCTACCCTCTACCCCCCTCATACAAAAAAGAATCGCTAGATAAAAACCGAATCGGTGTTAACAATTTCCTCTCTTTTTTGTGGTATAATCTAAGTATTATTTACAGAAAAGAAACGAGGTTATCTATGTATCGAATTAAAGAAGAATGTACACATACACTAGAAATTGAAAAATCAAAATTTATCACCTACTTAAAACGTGTTTTTTCTGAAGCAGAAGCAAAAGCATATATTCATAGTATTCAAAAGTTACACCCTAATGCAACCCATCATTGTTATGCCTTTATCATCGGTGAACATGATGAAATACAAAGGAGCAACGATAATGGAGAACCTAGTGGAACGGCTGGTGTCCCTATGTTAGAAAGTTTAAAGAAAAATCATATGCAAGATATTATTGCTATCACTGTTCGTTATTTCGGTGGTATTAAATTAGGTGCTGGTGGTTTAATTCGTGCCTATTCAAAAAGTGTATCACAGGCACTAAATCATGCAGTGCTTACAAGAAAAGTAAAAATGAAACAATATCAACTACATTTTCCATATGATATGATTGGTAAACTTGAACACTATTTTAATGAACAACAGATCACTATCATTGATAAAATCTATGATATTGATGTATGCTTTATCTACCAAAGCAATCAAGAGATTGATAAAGCAATTGCAGAAATTAGCAGTGGTCGATTTCTACCTGAATTTATCAAAGATGAAATCGTAGAAGAAGTGGTTACGCTTACGAATGAAAATTAAGCATGATACACGACCTAGCACACAAAGGAGGGACGCTATGAATTTAGATATAAGTGGCAAATCAATCATTATTGCCCCTAGCTATCTACATCAAACCATTAGAGAGAAGCTATTAAAAAAACAGAAGGGGATACTCAATGTACAAATCCAGTCCCTTTCTACCTACTTATTAGAATCATATACAGATGATACAACCTATGAATACTATGTAACTTTAAAACGTTTACAATCGCACTTAACCTATCAAAAAAACAGTGTTTCTTCTTTATCGTTTATCGACGAATTAAAAACACTTATTACACATATGAAAGAATATCAGATTCCAACAAGTCGCTTGCCACAAAGCAATGCGGTAGAAAAGGAATTAAAGATGATTATTGAAACACTTTATCCAATCACTTTACCGATTGATAGTATGCAAGAAAACCTTACCCTTAAAATGCCACAGTTTAAAGAACTGTTGTTTTTTGCAGGGTATCACACGATCTATGAAAGAAATATTTATCGTTTTATGGAAAATAACGGTGCTAAAAAAATAACCATTAAAACTGGACTTGTTCATAAAGAGTTTTTCTATGCTCTTAATAAACGCAGTGAAATAGAAAGTTTAGCACAATATATCATAGAGCATCACATACCAGCAAAAGAAATCAAAATTTCTCTATTGGATCAAAGTTATTTACCTTATTTAAAAATGATTTTTGAACATTATCAGATTCCTTTACAAGTCCAAGATGAGCAAGAGGTATCTTTTATTCAAAGTAAATTTATTGCGATGCTTACTTATTATATGAACCCATGTAATGAAAATGCGATTTCACTATTAGCATCACAGTTTTTTAATATCCCTTTTATGAAAGAAGTGATTGACTACCTTGCTTTATACAATTTAGATTTACATGATGATTTTCATATTGTTGAAAAAGTACATATTGCTAATGATGTCATTGATGAAAGAGAAGTGAACCGTTTGCTTACTTTGGAAAAGAAAGCACAAGCAGTACAAGAACAAATAATGCCAATGCTTGAAAAGATAGAAGCTTGTGCGGACATCATTGATGTATTATGTTGCATTGATGAATTGCTCATTCAATCACATCACTTTACAAGTAAAGAAGAAAGAAAAGCAATCTTACAGATTCGTGAAGAAATCAAAAAATGTGATCGTTATTTAAACAAGCGAGAAGATTTATCCTTCTTTATCAATATTTTAATGAACTTACGAGTAAAAAAAGAAAATTCCATTATCGGTTGTATCGTGAGTGATTTTCGACATCATTTACCATTTAAAAAATATCACTTTGTTTTAGGGGCTACACAAGATAACTATCCAGCAATGCAAACATTTAGTGGTATTTTTGAAGAAAGCTATTACGATGCTTTAGGTTATCTTAGTTTAGAAGAACGCTATGCACTCCACATGGAATGCTTTACAGAGTATTTATCGACAAGTGAACATTTGATTTGTTTTTATCCTATTTCTACCTTTGATGGTAAAGCAAATGAAGCTGCATTAGAAATCGAACAGTTTATGCACCCTATCAAAGCGAGTAAGTATCCATTAAAAGAGCATTACATTGCTTATCAAAGAAAGTATCAAATCCATGCTGAAACAGCACAACAGTTGTATTTAAAAGACAATACACTGTATGGTTCTATCTCTTCCTTTGAACGCTATGCTAATTGTCCTTATGCTTATTTTTTACATTATGGACTTCGTTTAGAAGAACCCATTGATTATCGCTTTAACAATGCCAAAGCAGGAACCCTGACTCATTACATTATGGAAGTATTAAGTACAAAATATAAAAAAGGGTATGTCGATGTGCAAAAAGAAGAAATTCATGCCATTCTAAAACAGAAAGTAAATGAAATCATTGCCTTATATCCAAATCGTAAACAACAATTAGAACAAATGGAAATACGTTTACTAGCTTCTATGATAAAAAATTTAGAAGTATTAAAAGACTATGAACAACATAGCTCTCTATCACCTACTTATAGTGAGTATGCCTTCCACCATGATCTTGTCTTAGCGAATGATTGTCATTTACACTTAAAAGGATTTATTGATCGCATTGATACCAATCAAGATTTTTTCTGTATCATTGATTATAAAAGCAGTCCTAAAGTATTACAAGAAGAGCAAGTATTTGCAGGGTTACAATTACAGTTAATGACATACTTAACAATTATGGAAGAAAAGTTAAAACTTCGTCCTTTAGGGGCATTT
Organism: Erysipelotrichia bacterium; assembly: GCA_009916335.1. Next base: position 13,675 of record SAAR01000027.1, read on the forward strand.
TATTACTCCTTTGCCAATCCTAATATCAATATGGAGTATGCAAAGTTAAAGAAACGTCCTTTACAATTTGACATTAATAATGAAGAAAAAGGATTTCAAGCACTGTTAAAAGAAAAGAAGTTAGCAGGGTGGTTAACCAGTGAATATATTGAAGTAATGGATAATAGTGGTTCTCATATTAAAGGAGTGCGTAATTCTAAAGCAAGTGGTATTAATAGCTCAACGATTTATCAAAGTGAAACTTTATCGACTTACATAAAACAAATCTATACTTTATTAGCGAAACAAATTTTATCTGGTAATATTGATTGTCAAAGTGCTAGTGGTGCTTGTACATATTGCCCTTATGCTTCGATATGTGCGAATGCAAATCAAAACATCGCCAAAAAAGAGATGATTGAAGTAGAGGATACACTTTATCAAAAAGGAGGAAGAAAGCATGCCTAATTGGAATCCACAACAAGAAAAAGCCATTTATACAATGCATAAAAATATCTTAGTTAGTGCTTCTGCAGGAAGTGGAAAAACCACTGTTTTAATTGCTCGCCTCCTTCATCTAGTAAAAGATAAGCGTATTGAAATTGATCGTATTTTAGCAATGACGTTTACGGAAGCAGCTGCAAATGAAATGAAAAAACGTTTAGCAAAAGAATTGCAAGACGCACTTATTGAAAGTAAAGATGAAGAAGAAAGAAATTACTTAAACAAACAATTAGCCAATATGTCGAAAGCATATATTTCTACCATTCATGGTTTTTGTTTGCAAATCATTAAAAATTACTATTATGCGATTGGTTTAGATAAGGAATCCATCACGAATATTATGGACGAATCTAGTACACAACAATTATTAGCACAAAGTATGGAAGAAAGTTTTGCACAGTTTATCGACGATAAAAACTTTCTTATTTTATGCCAGATGTTTTCCACAAAAGCCGATAGTAATGTTGCATTACAAGAGGCTATTTTATCCTTGTTTCATTTAGCAAGTGCAAAAAGCGATCCACATGCTTTTTTAGCACAATGTAAAAAGAAAAAGATGAAACAGATGAGTGATTATTCATTCGCAATTCAAACTTACTTTTATGATTATTTACTTGTACAAGTAGATAGTTTAATCGACGCACTAACACAAGCAAGATATTATTATGATGAGCTAACAGAGATGGAACCACTTAATGAAAAGCTTATAGATTTATCGCATTGTAAAAGTGCATTACAAAATAAGAACTATACCTCTTTTCGAGAACTCTTTTTAAAACAAAGCATGAAGTCCATTAAGAAAGTAAAAGAGCAACCTTCTTTCGATGAATTAAAAAAAGAAATTGAAAACTTAGAGAAGAATTTCATTGCGATTGCTTTTGAAGAGGATACTTTCATTGCCCAAAGTAATGCTAATATACCATATATTAATACCTTTATTGATGTTTGTACCTTCTTTTTAGATTGTTATACACAACACAAAAGAGAATTAAAATATATTGACTTTAGTGATATGGAACATTTTGCTTTACAGATTTTAGATGTTAACGAACAGATGGTTGCCAAACGTTACCAACAACATTTTTATGAAATTATGGTCGATGAATTTCAAGACAGCAATGATGTGCAAGATCGTTTAGTAAAATTAATCTGTAAAGAAAACAATGTTTTCAGAGTAGGAGATATTAAGCAATCAATCTATGGTTTTCGTCATGCAACACCAGACATTATGCGATCTCTCATCGATCAAAAAAATGAACAAGATGAAGTGATTTACTTAAACTTCAACTATCGTTCTAAAAAAAGCATCGTTGATTTCAATAATCAGCTATTTGACAAATTAATGAATATTCATGGTTTTTCTTCTAGTTTTAGTGAAAATGATTGTACACAAATTGGCTTAGAAACACAAAAAGAAGATAATGTAACAAGTGAACTCCATTTAATCAGTGAGAAAAAAATAAATGAAGGTCGCTTTCAAAAATATAGTAAAGATGAATTAAAGGCTAGTTATATCGCAAGTAAAATTATTGAGATGAAACAAACAAAAGGTTATCAATACAAAGACTTTGTGGTACTTGTTAAAACAAATGCAAAAAGTGAATGCTTGCGTAGTGCTTTTGAAGCCCTCAACATTCCTTACTTCATCAATATGAAACATGGCTTTTATGATAGTAGTGCTTTACAAAATGTCATTGCCTTTTTAAAAGTATTAAACAATCCTCATGATGATATTGCTATGTGTGCATTACTTTTATCCCCTTTCTTTCAAAAGGATAACGAATATTTAGCACAGATTAAATTAGCCAAAGAAAAGCATATGAGCTATTATCAATATTTATCTAAACAAGAGGCATTCCCTGCTTTTTATGCCCTTTTAAAAGATGCCCATACACAAAAAGTGAGTGAACTTTTGAAAAGTATTTACTATTACAACAACTATTATGAAGATTATACAACAAAACAAGAAAAATCTAATCTTGATAAATTGTTTGAGATGGTGTGCATGAAAGAAGCGAATCAATCGCTTTCCTTATTTGCATTTATTACCATGATTGAAGAAAGTAAGAACACACAAATAGGCGAAGCGATTCCTATCAGTAACAATGATGATGTCGTGCGTGTTATGAGCATTCATCAATCAAAAGGACTGCAATTTCCTGTTGTTTTCTTATACTCTGTGGATCGTTTAAACTTGTTTGATACGAAAGGCCTCATTGCCTTTGATGATGAATTAGGAATTGCCCTTAATTATATGCATTTAGAAAATCGTCTTGTTTATACTGGGGTAGAGCGTATTGCTTTAAACCACAAAGCTACTAAAAATGCTTTGGAAGAAGAAATGCGTGTACTTTACGTTGCCACAACAAGAGCACAAAAAGAAATGTATATTGTCGATTGTAAAGAGGAAAAAGCGGTCAATGAATTAAGTAAAATTGAAATATATAAGAAAAATAGTTTTACCTCTTGGATATTACAAGCGTATCAACACAATGTAGAAAACCTATTTACGATTCGCTATATTGATTCCCTTTTAGAATGCGATCGACAACCTTCTTTAGAAAGTTCTACGCAAACCATTGAAAAATATAGCTACCCTATAAAAAATAGCTATACGTTATCGCCAAGTGAAAGTGAAGTATTTACCTTTACTCCGAGTCGTTTTAGACTTGATGAAGATGTGGCATTAAAACGTGGTAGTGATTTGCATAAGATGATTGAAACATTACCTAATATTGCATGGAATGAAACAATACTTCAACAAATGGCAACAATGAATCAAATCACACTAACAAAACATGATATAGATATTTTATTAGCATTGAACACAAACCCTATCTACCAACACTCCTTTTTTGGTGAAGTACATCATGAACTGCCTTTCATGGTAAATGATAAGGATACTATTATTCATGGGTATATGGATTATGTTTCGATACTAAATACAGAAATTATTTTAATTGATTTTAAATCCGATCGTTATGTAAGTGCAGATGAATTAGTAAAACGTTATCATGTACAGTTAGAAACCTATCAAAAAGCATTAACGATTTTATATCCAGATAAAATAGTGAATGCCTATCTATATAGTTTTGAATTACAGCAGATGATCCCGATTCATAAAAATGGATAGTTCCCCTTCGCAAAAGGAACTATCCATTTTCTTTTATTTTATTTTTGTCATTGGCAACATGGCTGCCCCAACAATTCCTGGTTCTTCTAATTGTGCTTTTACAAACTTTACAGGTTGCATTCCTACATGAATCATTTCACGATAGTATTTTTCCATTTTATCGAAGAAAACATCTTTTGCCTTCATCACACCACCACCGACAACGAAGATATGTGGATCAACGATATGAGCGATAGCACTAAACATCATTGCTAAATCATATGCCATTTTATCCACAATTTTTATTGCTTCTTCATTGTTTTCTCTTGCTAATGCAAACACATCGCCTGCATTTTGAATACCTTCACCAAATACTTCTTTTCCAATTCTCGTAATCGCTGTTCCACTGGCTTCATTTTCCACAGCCCCAGCATTTAAAATATTATATTTTTTTCCTTGTCGATCCACGCTGATATTGCCAACTTCCCCAGCATGTCCATTTTGTCCACTAATCACTTTTTGATCAATGACTAGAGCACCACCAATGCCTGTTGAAATGGTAACATAATATACGATTGGATAGCCTTTTCCACCACCTAATACAGCTTCTCCTAAAGCTGCTACTTTTACATCATTATCCATAAAAACAGGTTTGTGGAAATGTTTTTCAATATGCTCTGCAATTGGATAGCCAATTAACTTTGGCAAATTTGTGGATACAATAATCTTTCCGTTCACCGTATCAATCGGTCCAGGAATCCCTAAGCCGATTCCCTCACATTTTTCATATCCATCTAAACTTTCAATTAAACGAATCATCGTATTCATGACATGTTCAACACCTTTTTCAGCTTCACTGCTATCCTTATGCATTTGTAAAATTGTTCCTTTTTCATCAACAATTGCAGCACGAATATTTGTTCCACCTAAATCTACACTAATATATTTTTTCATATGTACCTACTCCTTTATGATTTTATTTTATAATTGTCTAAACACGAAAGCAATACACATAGAGGAATGTGGCAATATCCTATTATTTCCAAGCAAGAAAACACAATAATCCTATAAAAAAGCACTCTTTTATAAGTGCTTAATTAGATCGTTTTAATCTTTTCAATTCTTTCTTATATTTATCAACTCTTTGATAATCTTTATCACTGGGATTTGAGAAACGCTTAATCATAGAATTATGTGTCATATCAGCGATTTTAACTTTCTTAGCTATAGCGTTGCTTTCTACTCTCGAAAGATATTGTTCATATGGCTCATTTACTCTCTTAGTTATAGCATCTACTGCATTAATGATCTCAACAGGAAATATTGTTGATAGATATTCAAGCGTTATGTCAGTATCTTCAACAACATCATGTAGATAAGCTACTGCTTTTTCAATGTCCGTATCAACCATTTTTGCAACAGCACAAGGATGATTAATATACTCTTTACCAGCTTTATCAACTTGCCCCTTATGTGCTTGTTTAGCTAATTCATAGGCTTTTTTAGCGTACATCAATTCTTACCCCTTTATTTATTTGTTCAAATGCTTCTTTTTCGGTAAGTGGTTTGACTGGAATGCCACCATAGTAAATTTGACTCATATCGAAATCTTGAACCCATTCTTTTTTTACACTATCATATCTTTCAATATTTCCATCATCAAAATCCCTTATAACTATATTTCCGTTATCATAAGCTAAGAAATATCTGTATGCCATGACTTACCCCTACCTTTCAATATTTTTTATTGAATCCATATTATTTGGTATTCTTTTTCGTTAACTCTATCCATTCTCGTTTTCTTTTTATGCTTGTTGAATCAAACCTTTGCACCTCGTACAGTTTATGATAGATTTCTTTTATTTCTAAACTTTGGAGTGTATGGAAC
>SAAR01000028.1 GCA_009916335.1 Erysipelotrichia bacterium
TTTAATAGATTAAAGACAACTTTAAAATATACATTAAATCAAATAAAGCCTAAAAAACGGAAGTTTCAGTAAAAACGGAAACTTCGTTGAAATTTGAGCCTTTTTTAAGTATACGCTTTCATTCGCGACAAAACCTTTTTATAACACTAAAATTCCTTTTGTATTTCTATATGATTAACCTTATAATTAAACTAGTGAGGTAGATAGAAAATGAAAAACATCAAAAAAATGTTAGATAACTTAGAAAAACAAAAGTTATTACATGAAAAGGAAATCTTTAATTACAAAGTGCCACAATTATGGAACACTTGCCAATTAAAGAGTATTCCCACATATGATTGTGCTATGATCGTAAATCCATATGAATTTTATTACGAGAACATAAAGGCTATTTGCAAAGGAAAAGCTAACAAAAATTACTTAAAGCCTTTATCCCAATTAACTAAAGAAAACGGAAAAGATGGCTCTTGGATTAAAAAAGCATTTGCTTACTCCAGTATGATTCGTACAAGTGCAGCCTATGATCACGATGGTGATGGTTATTTAAAACAAAGCAATCTTTATGGTTTAAAAGAAACAGGAACTTTTATGAAGTTTATCTTATTAATTCCTTATTTAAAAGAAATGGGGATTGATACCATTTACTTACTTCCTTTCTTTCAATCAAGTGATTATGATAAAAAAGGTGAATTTGGCTCTTGCTATGCACTTAGTGATTTTTTCGCCATTGATCCTACTTTGAAAGATCCTATGTTAGATGAGTTAAGTGTCGATGAAGAATGCAAGGCATTTATGGAAGCTTGCCATATGAATCACATCCGTATCATCATTGATATTATTCCTCGTACCAATGCCATTCGCTCTAAACTGTTAAAAGAACACCCTGATTGGTTTTATTGGATTAAATTAGATGCCGCTAAAAACTTCAAAGCACCTGATATTGCCAGCGTACCGAAATTGTCTGTTGCGACTAACGAGGTAATGGAGAAGGTTTATCAAGATGAAGCGATTCAACCATATTTAGCATCTTTTAGCTACGATCCTAAAACATTAGATGAAAAACGTTATTTACAGCTACTCGATAAAGTGGAAAAAGAAAAAAGCGATTTATTAGATGAGATTGAAAAAAACTATGGTATTACCATTGCGTGTGCTTTCTCTGATCAAGTTAATGATCCTCAACCTGTATGGAGTGATGTAACTTTCTTAAGAATGTACTTAGATCACCCACAACTAGCAAGTCGATTCATTAATGAAGATCAACCACCTTATATATTATACGATGTGGCAAAAGCAAATCTACACCCTGGAAAAATTGAAAATAGAGAACTTTGGAATATGCTGGCTAGTATCATTCCTTATTACCAAAAACATTTTGGGATTGATGGTGTACGCATTGATATGGGACATGCCTTACCCATTAAGTTAGTAGACGAAATCATTTCTAAAGCAAAAGCATTCGACAGCGATACTTGTATCATTGCCGAAGAACTTGATATTAAAAACGATAAAATTTCTTTGGCAAAAGGATATAACATGATTTTAGGAAATGGTTTTAGCGAAGAATGTCGCATTCAAGAACACCGTCTGCATGATTTTTATTATGGTGCTCGTAATTTAGCTTGCCCCTTATTCGCTCTTTGTGAAACACATGATACCCCACGCATCGCAGCTCGTAAAGGGGGGAAAACATTAGCTAAAATGTTAACCATTATGAATTTATTCACTCCTAATGGTGTCGCTTTTTTAAACAGCGGTCAAGAGTTTTATGAAGTACAACCAATGAATCTAGGACTTGATGCAACCCCTAAAGAAAAAGAGCGTTTAAATAAAAAAGATCCTCGTTATCAAAAATTAGCACTTTTCGATGCTTTCAACTTTACCTATGATGAATTTGATTTATATGAAACACTAAAAAACATCATACCTATACGCCAAGATTACTTATCATCTATTATTGATTTAGACAAAAGCATTCCTGCATGGTTCAACACGCCTAATGATTTAGGTTTTGGCTCTTTCTTCCATAAAGAAGATCGTGCGATCTTAGTTGTTGCAAATGCGAATTTAGAGGAAGATAGTGTCTATAATATCCAACTTGAAAATGTCTTAAGTAAGCTTTCGTTTTATCCAAAAAAATGTGATGAATTATTTTCTACACACACTGAAAGCAAAAAAGGATACATTGAATCACTACACCATATCTATGTCGATATGAAACCTGGTGAAGTGAAAATCATAGAAATTAAATAGCAAAAACCAGTGTTGCCTACTATTTAGTAGTAAGCAATACTGGTTTTATTTTTTTAAAGATAACAACAGATAAACCATGAATATCGACAAACTCTGGTTGTTCCGCTTTTTTTAAACGATTGTTATAAAAAATCATTTCAAACCCTCTTTCGACAGCGTAAGGATACATCGTATACGTCGGGTTAAAGAAAATAATCAATTCATCATTTTCATCTTTTACATTATATCTTAATACATGATCATGATAAGCACCATACGATACATTTTTATGAATGTCTTCTGCCTTATATTGTCGCAAGCACGAAAATTCTTTTCTTAAAGCAATCAACTCTTTTGTATAAACTATGACATCTTTATTTTGTTTTGCTAAACTCCAATTTATTTTATTAATGCTATCTGGTGCATTATATGTGTTGGCTAAACCGTTTTTCGTACGACAGAATTCTTGTCCTCCATGTAAAAAGGGAATTCCTTGTGCCAATAAAACACTTGCAATTAACATTTTATGATGTAGCTTTTTTATTTTTGTACTCTTATTTAGTGCTGCATCAATTTTATCCCATGATGTCATGTTGTCATGGCATTCCACATAATTCACACTTTGATTTGCATTCATAAACAATTGGTTCATACCAATTTCCTGTGTGGAAGCTCCCATTACATTCATACATTCGTAAAGTTTTGCTGTATTAGAAAGCATATATCCAAGATCATGCAAATTAGCCAAATCTGTACTTCCTTTGATCACATCACGAAAGCGGTCACTAAAATGAGCAATATGTGGCATCTGTCGATTATTATATAAACTTGCTCTCTCTTGTTTTGCTAAATAAGATGGCATATCCCAACCTTCTCCATAAATCATAAAATCAGGATTGATTCTTTTACACACTGCTACAATTTCATTCATCGTTTCAATATCTAAAATACCCATTAAGTCAAAACGGAATCCATCTATTTTAAACTTTCCTGCTAAATATTCACAAGCATTCACAATTAATTTGCGACACATCTTTCTTTTAGAATCAACATCATTCCCACACATTGTCGCATTAGAATATCCTGTATGCTCATTAAATTGAAAATAATAGTACGGAACACTCATCTGTAAACTACAATCATTCAATTCACAAACATGGTTGAATACAACATCTAAATTCACACGCAATTGATGTCGATGGCAAGTTTCTACCAATAAGGCAAAATCCTTGATAATCTGCATAGGATCATAGACATTTGAAGAATAACTATTTTCAAAAGCCATCCATTGATATGGATCATACCCCCAATTATAATAGCGTGAAACATCTAAATCATCGACACTTTTAAAGTCCATCATCGGTAATAGTTGTAAATGGGTAATGCCCAACGCTCTTACATAATTGAGGATTGAATTACGTCCTGTTTGTAAAAAGCTTTCAATATTGCCATTCACACTATAATCACGAATACTTAACTCATAAATAATCGCATCGCAATACGATTGCATACTAGGTAATTTGGCTTTGGATACATGAATACTGCTCATATCCACGACCACAGAGCGTTTCGAATTTGGCGTATTTGCTTTTGCATAAGGATCTAAACAGCGATTGATTTCTCCATTCACTTCCACATGATAAAGATACGAAGCATTCAATAAATCTTCCTCAATACTAATTGCATAAACCCCTTTCGCTTCTCTTTTCATCGCTAGCATTCGATGTTGTCCATTTTTCTCTAACGCTAAATATACATTATAGGCAGTAGGTGCCCACAATTTAAAAGTTGTTTTCTCTTTTTGGTAAGTACAACCTAAATCCGTTCCTGCATAATAAAACATCTCATCAAAAGCTTCACTTTTTACTACTTGTGCAAAAATGAGTGGTGTATATCGTGCAAACTCGTGATAAACAAGGTATTCTCTACCAAATTGTATCTTTTCATCAAAATAACATTCATATTTATGATACCCATCAATAATAATATCATCAACAATCGTTAATGGTATTTGATGATGATCATCTCTTTCGATATAAAATTTCTTGCTCTCCCCACCATAATTATTTAAAGCCATAAAGATATTTACCGTATGCATATCATCAAGATACGCTTTATAATAATCTGTCTTTTTCATTTCATCACCTTTAATATCATACCATTTATTTCATTTCTTTGCATCGCCTAAAGAAAAAGATTTCCATATTTTATGCAATGAAATGCACAATTTATGAAAATCTTTAATTCATTATCCTAAATAAGTACGAGGATCGACTCTTGTTCCATAACTTCCATAGGCTGGTGTATATAAACCCCAACCACATGAACTTTGCCAATCTCCTGTAGTATACCATTTTGATACTGCTTGTTGCACAGTTTGATTTAACTTAAACAATTCAACGTGGGCATGTGGTCCACTAGAGTTTCCTGAGCTTCCCACATATCCTAGTAATGTTCCTTGTGCCACTACTTGTCCTGTTCCATTGTAATTCATCGCTGGTACATTATTCATCATATGGTGGAAATTCATCGCAAACGTTTCTCCATTCACACTGAAGATAATACGCACAGAGTTTCCTCCTCCTGCTGGAATTCCTGAACCTGCTCCTAAATTACCAAACCAACCTACATTAGGATAGGCATTACTTGCAAATACAACATAACAATCTGCTGGTGCATAAATCGGTGTTCCCATGCTTGCTGCATAATCAACCCCTCGATGTCCATCATTGTTGATCCCACGAGAAATCCATGAACCTTGAATAGGTGCAAACCACCCTGGCGAAGTAATGTTTTCTACATCTGCATTTCCTGAACCATCATTAAAGGAGAAACTTGGTTTTAATTGTGCCATCGTATTCGCAGCAGCATTTGCCTCATTTTGTGCTTTCAACAATTCAGCAACCTTTGCTTCATACTTCACAATTAAACCATCTTGTTCTGCTTTTAAGTTTTCTAAGTTCTGTTGTGTGATTTTTAAATTTTCCTGCTGTAATTTTAAATCATCTTCAATTCTTTTCTTTTCTTCTTTTTCAACTTCTAATTCTTTTTTTTCAACATTCAACATCTGAATTTGTTCTTTATCACTTCTTGTAAATGACTCTACACTACTTGAACGTTGTATCATATCGACAAGATCACTTGCCCCCATGATATATTCAATAAACTGATTCGTATTCACTCTTACTTGTGTTTCAACCATACGCTGACGAATCACATTTTTTCTTTTTTCAATTTTTTCTTCTTTTTCACTAATGATTGCTTCTACCTGTTTAATTCCTTCTTGAGCAGCAACTAGTGATGTTTCAATCGCCGCAACTTGTGCTTCATTTGCTTCAATTTGTTTTTGATATTGCTGTGATACTGTTTTTAAATTCGATAAATCGCTTTTTACAGAATCAATGGAACTCGCAATGCTTGCAGCTGCATCTTTGTTTGCATTAATTTTACTTTGAATATATGCGGAATACTCATTACATTTATTTCGTTTTCCTACATCACTAATATACCCTGAACAATAATTTGTCCAATACGCTTCATTACCTTCAAATTCATTAGCACTTATATATTGAGGTGCATTAACGATAAAACCTGTTGTAAGTACAGCCACAAGTACAAAGATACCTATTTTTTTACTTCTTGCATTCATAAAATACCTCCGTTTATCTTTCCCACTTCAAATATTTATTAACCGATAATAAACTTCCGATCATTCCTACAATTACACCAAGCAATAAAATAACAAGTGAAACATAAATTGCAAATGGTATTGGTGGTTCTAATTCAAATAATGAACTAAACATATATCCACCACTTACATCATAAACAAAGCCATATCCAAAGATTGTCAATAAGATTGGTACAACAGAACCAATAATACTGATGATAATACCTTCAATAATGAGTGGGGTTTTAATGAAACCATTGCTTGCCCCTACATTACGCATAATTCCAATTTCTTGACGACGTGCTTGAATCGTAATTTTAATCGTATTAGAAATTAAGAAAATTGCTAAGAAACATAAAGCAGCCACAAAGATTGCCCCTCCATATTTAATAGAATTGAAAGCATCTAGCATTTCTGAGGCAGTGTCCCCACCAAATTCTGCTTTTAAGACACCATCTATATTACGGCATTGCTTTGCCACTTTACTAATGTATTGTCCTTCGCTAACCTCGATATAAAAAGCAGCAGCTAAAGGATTTCCTTCTTCAAACATACTTGCGTATTCTTCGCCACCTAAATCACTTTCTAAGAAAATTTTCTTTTGTTCCTCAGGGGAAGAAAAACGAACACTTTTCACATTTGGAATCGCTTCTATTTCTTTTTGTATATCATCATATTGATTTTCTTCTACAATTAAATCTAACTGCACAAAAATCTCCACGCTTTTTTCTACTTTATCACTCATTGTGTTAATATTCACCGCAATCACTAGAAACAGCATAATCAAGATTAAGGTAACCGTAACTGCTGTTGCACTAGAAATTGACATAGCAATATTACGTTTAATGCTTTTAAAGGCATTTTTAATATGATAGGGCAATGATCTAATAAACTTAATCATGTTTTAAGTACCCACCTTTCATAATATCTGCCACAACGAATCCTTCTTCTAACGCAATAGTACGTTTCTTATGTTGATCAACTAAGGCTTTATCATGTGTTACCATAACAATGGTTGTCGCCTCTTCTACATTAATTTTTTCTAATAAATCAATAATTTCATTGGACATCTCAGGATCTAAATTCCCTGTTGGCTCATCTGCAATAAGCACCTTTGGTCGATTAACAATCGCTCTACCAATCGTAGCACGTTGCTGTTGTCCCCCACTTAATTCTCGTGGAAAAGATTTCGCTTTTTCTTCCAAAGAAACAAGATGAAGGACTTCTCTAACTCTTCTTCTTACTTCCTGTTTTCCTACACCGATTGCCTCTAAAGCAAAAGCAATGTTTTCAAACACTGTTAAATTTGGTAATAAACGAAAGTCTTGAAAGACAACACCAATATTGCGGCGATAATAAGGAACTTTTTTGTGTTTCAATTTACCCACATTCACACCTGCGACAATGACGCTACCAGAATCAGGGATTTCTTCTCCATCTAGTAATTTAATAAAGGTTGATTTCCCAGAACCTGTTGGTCCAATGACATATACGAACTCCCCTGCTTCAATATGGATATTGACATCTTTTAACGCATGGACTCCGTTATTATATATCTTAGAAACATTCTCTAAATGTATCAATTATATCACTCCTAATCCCTTACATTATAACACTGTAATAATTAAACCACAATTTGTATTTTATGTGAAATTACTTACCTCCTTCACCCATAAGAAAAGACCACTTATTTCTAGCCAATAAGAATACCTTTTATTGTCTACTTTTAAGTGATCTACCATCGCTTTTATTTTTATTATTTTGTTAATGTGCGATTAGTTTTTTTAATAAATGATAAATTGGATAAAACCAGCTTACTGGTTTTTCAAATACACCTAGCAATTCTTCCACATAACCATTGAAACCACGTTTAAACTGATAAACTCCATAACCTTCATCTTCTTTATCAAAGTTTCCACTAATCCCATAAAAATTATAGCGTTCATAACCATGCTTTAACCCATAGGAAATCATGTCCCATTGTAAAGCAACGGAAGGAGTAAACTTTAAAAATTTATCATAAGCGGCACTATACAAATAGAAAATTTCTTTACCATAGGTAACAAAGAAAGAAGAAGCCATAGGAATCACATTCCCATATTCTGCTTGTAAAGTGTTTGCCTTTTTGATATTTTCTTCATTCACTACATAATCATTTTCAATCGCTTTCACTCGTTTTAATGATCTGCGATTATTTGGTTTTTCTTTCAAAACAGCTTGTAATGATGCTAGTTCCTGATCCATTTCTATTTTACTATTTTGTAAATGCTGTAAGTATTCATCAACATGCATCTGTGCCACTTTCACAACCATTACATCTTGCATATATTTATACAAACGTGTATAAAACGCATCATCACGACTTTCAAAATGACGACGATTGGCAGTATGTTTCATCATCTCATTAAAGATATGCATCTCTTCTAATTTTAGTGTACGAACATGAATGCCTTTACGTTGTGTCGCAAATACTTGATTTCGTGTTTTTTGACTCATCTCATTTAGAATCTGTGTTTCATCTTTTCCATTCAAATCAAGTACAAATGCCCAACGTGGTTCAAATTCATCATCATTGCCTACGGTATAGCCAAAATGTTTGTAACCTAAATGTTTTAAATGCTCTACTACATCACGATGATCAAAACCACCTTCTACAATATGTCCATCAATATCACGCTCTACACTAGGATAGTAAGGATCCATGCGAAAGTACAATCCTTTATGCTTTTTACAAAAGGTTTCTACTTCTTTTAAAAAGAAAGATAGCAATGGTTTATTTTCATAATCAACGCATAAACCTCGAGTTGCTTCAAAAGCATAGTAACCAAACTTTAAAGGATAGGCACTTAACGCAGTTGCTGCAACCCATGCCCCTTGTTTTTCAACACCTACATAATAAATACGCCAACCATTACTTTTCCTAAATTCACTCATCGTTGTGGTTTGCCAAAAATTGCGACGTTCATATGTTTTAGTAAACTGTGCAAATTGTTCTGCACTCATTTCCTTAAAAATCATGTGCGTCCTCCTTCTCTAGCTTATCATAACTAAACCCTTCTCCTTGTACTTCATTGACATCATTAATAATCACAAAGGCACCTGGATCAATAGAAGTAATAATACGATTCACAATGGGAAACTGCTTTTTCAAAATAACAACCATCAAGATTGGTCGCTTATCTCTTGTATAGCCACCTTCTGCATGAATAATCGTTGCCCCTCGATCCACCTTGCTGGCAATCTGTGCTAAAATTTCTTCATAATGTTCAGAAATAATCATTAATGATTTTGCTTCTGATAACCCTAAGACCATCATTTTATTTACCATATAGCTACTTGTCCATACAGAAATCAAACCAATTAAAGCAGGTTCCACCCCGTAAATAGACAATCCCAACAATACCGTTAAACCATCGGTAATTAAAATTAGCGTTCCTAAAGGAATATGTGTATATTTATTTAAGATCAATGGGGGAATATCCATTCCTCCTGTACTCGCTCCTGTTCTAAATACTAAACCAACTCCACAACCAATGAAAATACCACCATAAATAGAAGCAAGAATCGAATCATTTGTGATTTGTATTTGATCTGCCATTTGGGCAAACAAAGATACAAACGTTGGATATAAAATCGTGGATAACAACGTTTTAAAGGCAAAATTTTTACCTAGCATAAACGTACCAAAAATAAACAAAATAAATGTCATCGCATTAATCAACAATGTTGTCGAAAGATGAACAACAGGAGAAATCGCAACTGCAATCCCCGCTACTCCTCCTGATAAAATTTGATTAGGAACGATGAAAAAAGAAACACCAGCAGCTAATATGATGTTACCTAGTATGACAAAAAGAATATCTTTCATATTATTTTTTAATTTCATACTACTTCACCTGCACTTTCAAAAAGGCAAAGATAAAAGCATCAAGATCCCCATCCATCACTTGCTGAATATTGGTTGTTTCATAATTGGTACGATGATCCTTAACCATTGTATAAGGGTGAAACACATAACTTCTAATCTGTGATCCCCATTCAATTAATTTTTGTTCGCCTTTAATCGCTGCTACCTTTTTCATCTGTTCTTCAATTTCTCTTTGATATAACTTCGACTTTAATAGCAACATGGCTTGCTCTTTATTATCATGCTGACTTCTGCCATTTTGACATTTCACACTAATCCCTGTTGGAATATGAGTAACACGCACAGCTGAATCTGTCTTATTGACATGTTGTCCTCCAGCCCCACTAGAACGCATTGTTTCTACTTCTAATTCTTTCTCATCAATGTCAATCGTAATGGAATCGTTAAATTGTGGCATAACATCTAAGGAAGCAAATGATGTATGCCTTCTACCAGAAGCATCAAAAGGGGAAATACGCACTAAGCGATGCACTCCTTTTTCTGCCTTCAAATAGCCATAAGCACTTTCTCCCTCTACTAAAAAAGTAATGGATTTAATCCCTGCTTCATCACCTGCTAAATAATCTAGTACAGATACCTTAAAGCCTTTTTTACTAGCATATCGTGAATACATACGATACAGCATTTCTGCCCAATCACAGCTTTCTGTACCTCCAGCCCCTGGGTGCAATTCTAGTACAGCGTTAAAGCGATCGTATTCATGGGATAATAAAGTATCTACTTCAAAGGCAGTAAATGCTTGTTCAAAGTGAACATATTCCTCATTAAGCATCGCTAACATCTCTTCATCAAGTTCACTTTTTAACACATCACACATTTCTAATAATAAAGTAATTTCATCTTTTAACTGTTCATAAGAAACAATACTATGTTTTAACCCATTGCATTCACGAATATAAATCTGGGCTTTATTTTGATCTTGCCAAAAATCATCTTCTAATTGCATTGCCTCCAACGCTTTGATTCGCTTATTTTTACCCGCTAAATCAAAGTGAGTCACCAAGCTCTTTAAGTTTGGCTTGGTGACGATCAATATTTGCTTTAATTTCGTATAATTCCATGTATTACGCTTCTTTCTTTTCTATTCTAATCTTCAATGCAAAGAATACAATTTCCCTAGAAATAGATTGCATCATCTGTTCAAACAAATCATATCCTTCACTTACATACTGTTGTAATGGATTGTTTTGTGCATAACTACGCAAATGAATTCCATCTCTTAATTTAGACATTGTATCAATATGTTCTACCCAGTTACGATCAATCGTACGAAGTACAACATTTCTTTCAAATGTTGCAAACTGCACACGAATATCTTCTAATTTTGAATCATACGCATTCCATGCAACATCAAAGGCACTCTGCTTCATTTCCTCAATGGATTGATTCGCAAACATATCTGCAGTAATTGCTCCTTCTTCAAAGCCCATCATCACTAGGCTTTTCGCCAACGCTTCTAAATCGACTTCTTCCCCTCGTACATCTTTGACAATATTCGCATCCACAACAGAAGAGCATACCTTTTCAAACATCTCTTTTACAATTTCATGTACATCTTCATTTTCTAATACAAAGTTACGCATATTATACATAATCTCTCTTTGTTGTCTTAACACATCATCATAATCTAATAGTGATTTACGAATATCAAAGTTTTGTCCTTCGACACGTTTTTGTGCATTTCCAATCGCTTTTGACACCATTTTTGATTCAATTGGCTGTCCTTCTAAAGCAGAGAAAGCAGAATCTAATAAACCTTCTTTTCCAAAACGCACCATTAACGTATCCTTTAATGAAACGTAGAAACGAGAGTATCCTGGATCTCCCTGACGACCACTACGTCCACGCAACTGATTATCAATACGACGTGATTCATGACGTTCACTACCTAACACAGCCAAACCACCTAATGCTCTTGATTCATCACTTAACTTAATATCGGTACCACGACCTGCCATATTCGTCGCAATTGTTACCGCACCAACTTGTCCAGCCTTCTTAATAATATCCGCTTCACGCTCATGGTTTTTGGCATTCAACACTTCATGTTTAATTCTTTCTTTCTTTAATTTCTGTGAAATTAATTCTGACACCTCAACCGAAATAGTCCCTACTAAAACAGGTTGTCCTTTTTCATGCAACTGTTTTACTTCTTCTACTAATGCATTAAACTTATCTTCTGGCTTTGCAAAAATACAATCTGGTAAATCTTGTCTTTGTACAGGACGATTCGTTGGAATTTCAATAACACGCATATTATAAATTTCCAAGAATTCTTCTTCCTCTGTTTTCGCAGTACCTGTCATACCCGCTAACTTATTGTATAAACGGAAGAAATTTTGATAAGTAATGGTTGCTAGGGTACTTGTTTCCTCATTGATCTTTACCCCTTCTTTTGCTTCAATCGCTTGGTGTAAACCATCAGAATAAGCACGACCTTTCATTAAACGTCCAGTAAATTGGTCAACAATTACAATTTCATTATCCGCTACAACATATTCCACATCTTTCATCATAATGTAATTCGCTCTTAACGCCATATTAATATGATGGACTAATTGTGTATGTTCTACATCATATAAATTTTTTAACTTATAGGTTTTTTCTGCACGAGCTACCCCATGTTCACTTAACGTTACTTGTCTTGTCTTTTCATCAATTTCATAATCTTCCTGCTTTAATGATTTCGCAAAACGATCTGCACTTTGGTATAGGTTTGCTGTCTTTTTACTACCACCAGAAATAATCAACGGTGTTCTTGATTCATCGACTAAAATAGAATCGACCTCATCGACAATCGCTGTATTTAATCCACGCATAACACGATCACTTAATTTCGTTACCATGTTATCACGCAAGTAATCAAAACCTAATTCTGAATTGGTTGTATATAATATATCACAAGCATACGCTGCTCTTTTTTCTGAAGGTGTTAATGCTCTTGCATTCACCCCTACACTCAATCCTAGAAAACGATAAATTTGTCCCATCCATTCTGCATCACGAGCCGCTAAATATTCGTTGACTGTTACCACATGCACACCTAAACCAGACAATGCATTTAAATAGACAGCCATCGTTGAAGTCAAGGTTTTCCCTTCCCCTGTTTTCATCTCGGCAATATCTCCACCTTGCATAACAGCAGCACCCATAATCTGTACCTTATATGGATATTCACCAATCACACGTTTTGCTGCTTCTCTAGCCACTGCAAACGCCTCTACCATTAATGCATCTAAGCTTTCTCCATTGGCTACTCTTTCTTTAAATTCATTTGTTTTATTTTTTAGCTGTTCATCACTTAAAGCAGTCATCTGTGTACTTAAAGCATCTACTTCATCTGCTACTTTTTGTAAATGAGCCATTCTTTTTCCATCACCACTAAATAGTTTATTTAAAAAACCTGCCATACTGTTCCTCCATCAATTGTTTCAATCTATCTTATTATAACGCAACTTGCCAATAAGCAAAAGAAAAAAGTGAGTATCTACTCACTTTCAGGATTATTCAACAACTTTAATTTCTTGTGCTTGTAATCCACGATCCGTTTCAACTAAATCGAATTCAACTTTTGTATCAGGATCAATTGTTTTAAAACCATCCATCATTAACTGTGAATAGTGGAAGAATACATCCTTTCCATCCTCAATCGTAATGAAACCGAATCCTTTTTCAGGATTGAACATTTTTACTTTTCCTTGCATGAATATTAAACCTATACCTTTCTATGCAATAAACCTACTACATGTAATAATTATAAGCCTATGGCTTATAAAAAACAACAACTAAAATTGTCAAGAGTTTGTAAACCCTTTATTTTTCTACGATATTTCTTGCTTGTAACCCTTTAGCATCTTCTACAACATCAAAGCTTACTAAATCTCCATCTTGCAAAGTTTTGAACCCTTCTTTTGCTATATGAGTGTAATGTACAAAAATATCTCTACCTAATTCATCAACAATAAAACCAAACCCTTTATCCGAATTAAACCACTTTACTTTACCTTCCATCACAGCACACCTCCTTACTTCTTTCATTTAAGTATATGGGAAAAATATCCATTCGAAAATAAAAATCAATCGCACGATTCGACAAAGCGTGGGTGAATACTTAAAACCAACGCCTCTACTTCATATGTATGCTCCTTTAAAAGATTAAATGCACATTTTAATGTATTTCCACTGGTACAAACATCATCTACCAATAACAATTTACTTTGTGGAATCGATACATTATCCTCAAAATCAATTACCTTTGCGATATTCTTCCTATTTTCATAGCTTTGCATTGACTGTTTCATTTCTTTATTTTTCTTAAATACTGTTAGTTTTGTTAATGACAATTCTTCTAACATTAAAGCGAGAGGAAAAAATCCACGCTCTTCACACTTCTTTTTAGAAGATGGCATATACACAATCGTATAGTCTTTAAAGTTGTCGAAAATTTCTTTAATAAATGCTTTAAAAAATACTTTCTTTAGTGCTACATCTCTCCCTTCCTTAAATTGAAAAAGCAACGATTCCATAAAATCATTATATAAATACAACGCTTTGATTTTATGATTTTCCCATTCATACCAACGATTCAACACATGTAATTTCCTTTTGCATTCCCCACAAATAATATCTTCTTTTTGAAAATACTCCATCAGTGTTGTTTTATGATAGACATCTTTAAAACAGATCAAACAGTATTTCATACACACCCCCTCACTTATATATATGCTTTTTTTTCAAAAATTCTAAAATAAAATGAAACTTTTTATTTTATTCTTGATCTATCGCTTACTTTGATTCATCATCTGTATCGTATGTAAACACTGTTTTATCGCTTGATTTTGATGAGCACACAACAATAAAGCATCGCCATCAAAAATCTCCATACTTCTTCCTACACGACCAAAAATTTGAATTAAACTCGCTTCATTAAAGACAATATGATCCCCATGGAACACGCAAACATTCACCCCTTTAATTGTAATACCTCTTTCTAGTACAGTTGTACAAAATAAACAATCGTATTCTTGTTTACGAAAAGCTTCAATAATTTCTTCCTTATTACCTGTTTGTGAAGAAAAGGCTTTCGCAACAAAAAAGAGGGAAAATACTTTACTTAGATATTGACTTAAATAAATGGTAGGCACAAACACCAATACTTGCTTGTGCTTACTTTTTTGTTTGCGTAAAAACTGATATAAATACACTAACTGTAAACTACTTGGCATACATCTTACTTTCGGCATCACCAAAGGTTTGCCATGTGGTCTAACAAATAACTCCACCACTTGTAAACGACCATCATTCGTCGCCTTTTTCATCTTCTCATCAGGGGTTGCTGTTAAATACACAATTTCACCAACACAAGAATGCATCGCAATCGTTTCTAATAATTCATTATTATAGTAAGGAAACGCATCTACCTCGTCCATAATCAATAAATCAAATGTTTGATGATAACGACATAGTTGATGCATCGTACAAATAATTAAATCCCCATCAACGACTCTTGTATGTCCTTCACATACCCCAACAACTTTTAAGGTAGGAAACGCTTTTTGCATACGCTCTTTGATTTCAAGTACCACTTGCCTTCGGGCAATCGCCATTCCTACCTTTTTACTAGCACGCAAATAATTCTCAATTGACTGCATCACAATTTCCGTTTTTCCTGCACCTGTCGCAGCATACACTAGTACATTCTGCTTTTTTGTTAAATATGCATTCAATTGTTTCACTGCTTGTTTTTGATAACGTGTTAATTCGTAATCCAACGTATAATGCACATCGTGTTTTTTCTTTCGATACTTCTTTTTCTTTACTTCAGCACCTACATCAATGCGACCAAACATGATACATTTTCGACAATAATAGGTTCCTTGATCACGATAGAAGTAAAAGGGATCTTCATTATGACATCGCAAACATTTCATCAAATACACCTCCTACTTCTCTATATGCCAAAAATATAAAAAATTTGAAAATAAATTGGATTTTTTATTCACAAAACAGTTCTATACTAAAAACATTTCTTTCCTATATTCCCATACCTTGTACTTTTCTTCTATGAGTTATTAAGTAAATCAGAAAAAAAGATTTACTAATATTTCATGAAAGTATACAATATACATAATATTAAAAGGGGTGAGTACATGAACGAACTACAACTATTGTCTTTATTAGAAAAAGATGCCAGAATGAGTGCAAATGATTTAGCAACCATTCTACAAGAAGAAGAAAGCGTTGTTTTAGAAACATTAAACGATTTAGAAAAAGAAAAAGTAATCTGTGGGTATCATACGATTATCAATTGGGATAAAACAAATAAGGAAAGAGTATCCGCCATTATTTTTGCAGATGCAACACCTGAACGTGAATATGGTTATGATCGCATTGCCAAAAAAATATACAACTATCCTGAAGTAGAATCCATGCATTTAATGAGTGGAAAAAGCGACTTTTTAATCATGCTACATGCACAAACGATGAAAGAAGTGGCTGAATTTACTGCCACAAAACTAGCTTGTATTGAAGGGATCACTGCAACATCTACATTATTTGTCTTACAAACTTACAAAGCAAATGACTTCATCTTGATGGAAAACGAAGAAAAAAGAGAAAGATTGGTTGTAACACCATAATGGACTATTCAAAAGTATTAAGCCAAAGAGTGCAAGCGATTAAACCTAGTGGTATTCGTAAATTCTTTGATTTAGCAAATCAAGTTGAAGGAGTTGTTTCTTTAGGTGTTGGTGAACCTGATTTCGATACGCCTTGGCATATTCGTGAAGCAGCCATCTATTCCATTGAATCAGGAAAAACAACATATACTGAAAACCCAGGTTTACTAGCTCTTCGTAAAGAAATTTGTAAGTATTATAAAAGACATTTTGATATTAAATATAAGCCTGATGAAGTTTTAGTCAGTGTAGGAGGTAGTGAAGCCATTGATATTGCTTTGCGTGCTTTAATCAATGAAGGAGATGAAGTCATCATTCCTACACCTACCTATGTCGCTTATGAGCCAGGGGTGATCCTTTCAGGAGGGATTTGTCGACACTTACCACTCACAAGCGAAAATGAATTTAAAATTACAAAAGAAGCATTAGCTGCTTGTATCAATGAAAAAACAAAAGCAATGATTGTCAATTATCCATCAAATCCAACAGGTGGAGTGATGAGTAAAGAGGATTATGAAGCCATTGTACCTTTAATTAAGGAACACAACATTATGATTATCTCTGATGAAATTTATGGTGATTTAATTTATGAAGGAGAACATTATTCACTGGCACACTTTGATGAAATTAAAGATCAAGTATTAATTGTCAATGGTTGTTCTAAAGCCTACTCAATGACAGGGTGGCGATTAGGATATTTATTAGGTAATCATGAATTAATCCAACAGATTAACAAGATTCACCAATATGTTATTATGTGTGCTCCTATCACTGCTCAATATGCAGCAATTGAAGCTTTCAAACATGGCGATTCACAAGTAGAAAATATGCGATTGCAGTATTTAGCTAGACGTAATTTAATTGTTAAAGGGTTTAATGACTTAGGATTGCCTACGCATACGCCAAAAGGGGCTTTCTATATTTTCCCTAATATTACTTCCACAGGATTAAGCAGTGAAGAATTTTGTGAACAGCTTTTAAAAGCACAAAAGGTAGCCTGTGTTCCAGGTACAGCCTTTGGTGAGGCTGGGGAAGGTTTTATTCGTGTATCCTATGCATATAGCATTGAGGAATTAAAGTTAGCATTAGCAAGAATTAAACGATTTATGGACACATTAAACAATCAATAAATTGCATACTCTCTTAGCAGTAAGGGAGTATTTTTTTATCCTCCATTTTTAAACATTGATACACTAAATGCCAAAACAAAAAGCATGACCTTTTTTTCGATCATGCCTTGTATATGATTGTTTATTTTTCAACGATCTCTACAATCTTTTTGAAGTAATCAAAACGATCATCTACCCAGTTGAAAGCACTGTTTGCAATTGCTTTTGCTTTTTCTAAATTTCTCTCTACATACACATTTGCAAAACGATAGTAGATATAATCTTTAATTTCATTTTCTCTCAATACATAATTATATTCGTGATCCCCACGTCCTTCATCACCATGAAGAATATATAAATCTGCACAATCCATTTGAATTTCATTTTGGAAGTCGGCAAATAGATCAGCATATTGAGATACAAAGGCAAAGGCAAATTCTTGATAGAATTCAACATCTTCATACTTCCAGTTTCTAAGTACGGCATATGCCATTGCTTTAAAGTGTTCAAAGAACTTTCTAACATCACTGTTTAATAATGCTGTCGCCTCTACACAACTTGTGATATTTTTTCTTTGTCCTACCATCAATACTTTTTCTGCAACTCTTAACTCTTGCAAATAGTTTTTAGCATTTTCATCTGCATCAACAACCAATTTTGTCTTTACACATTGATCCATTGCTTTTTTGATTGTTTTAAACTGTGAGGCACTAATATCCATTGTTGCTTCTACTTTTTGTAAAGTCGCCATAACCACATCTAAATCATACCCATCTTTTTTGAAATCATATGTTTTATTAGCTAAATCATTACCTTCAATAATGTTTTTCTCTAATAATTTCATATCTGCTTCATCTAATAACAAACGACAGAAATCTTCATATGAGTACCCTACACCCATTGTACGCATTGCATCTAAACACGCATCTAATGCCACTTCATTATATTTGCTTAAATCTTGTTTCTTGACTGCTTTTGGTGCAATTACTTTTTTAGTTGTTGTTTTCTTTTCACTCTTACTTGCTGTTGTTTTCTTAACACTTGCTTTAGGTGTTGTTTCTTTTTTTACACTTTCCTTTTTCGCTTTTGTACTTGTTGCTTTTTTAACAGGTGTTTTTTCTACTTCTTGACGCACTACTTTCGCTTCTGTTTTCTTTGCCTCTACAACCTTTGTTGCTTTTTTACTCGCAGGCTTACTTTCCTTTTTCGCTTTTGTACTCGCTACTTTCTCAACAGGCTTTTCCACTTCTTTCACTACGGCTTTTACCGCTTTTTTAACAGGTGTTTTTGCTACTGCCTCAACTTTCGTATCCGTATTCTTTTCACCCTGTTCAACCACTGTTTTCGTACTTTCCACCTTCACTTCTTTAACCACTGCTTTACTTTCTTTTTTGCTTGCTTTCGCTACCATACCTTCACCTTCTTTTTTAGTATTCATTTTTATGGTATTCTTCTTTGCCATGGATATACTC
>SAAR01000311.1 GCA_009916335.1 Erysipelotrichia bacterium
AAATTACAGTAGGTGAGCTTGCGAAGTTGTTGCATAAGAATGCTTCCGATATTATTAAGTTCTTGTTTATGTTAGGAAACATGGTAACAATCAATACGATTTTAGATGATGAAAACGTAGAATTAGTATGTATGGAATACGGTGTCAACGTTAAAAAAGAAGTGATTGTTGAAGAATTTAACTTTGAAGATATAGAAGAAGAGGAAGAGGAAGATAGTTTAGAAGCTCGTCCACCAGTGGTTACGATTATGGGACATGTCGATCATGGGAAAACAACCTTGCTTGATACGATTCGTAAAACAAGAGTAACAGAAGGTGAATTTGGGGGAATTACCCAACATATTGGTGCTTATCAGGTAAGTGTCAAAGGAAAAAAAGTAACATTCTTAGATACACCAGGACATGAGGCATTTACGGCAATGCGTGCAAGAGGAGCGAAAGTTACCGATGTATGTATTATTGTGGTTGCTGCTGATGATGGGGTTATGCCACAGACAAAAGAAGCAGTGGATCATGCGAAAGCAGCAGGTGTGCCAATTATTGTAGCCGTTAATAAGATGGATAAAGCAGGAGCAAATCCTGATCGTGTTATGTCGGAAATGAGTGAAATCGAATGTATGCCTGAAGAATGGGGTGGTGATACCATCTTTGTACCAGTCAGTGCAAAACAGGGAACAGGTGTAGATACTTTATTAGAAACGATTTTAGTTGTATCAGAAGTGGCAGATTTAAAAGCTAATCCAAATCGTAGTGCAATGGGTACGGTGATTGAAGCGAAATTAGATAAAGGTAGAGGACCAGTGGCTACCATTCTAGTAGAAAAAGGAACATTGCATTCAGGGGATATTATTGTTGTGGGTACTGTCTTTGGACGTGTTCGTAAAATGGTTGATGATCGTGGACGTGAAATTAAAACGGCAGGTCCTTCAACACCAGTTGAAATCATCGGTTTAAATGGTGTGCCAACAGCAGGAGATGTATTTAAAACATTTACTACAGAAAAGAAAGCACGTCAAATTGCAGAAGCGAGAATGAGTGCAAAAGTAGAAGAAGAAAGAAATACAAGTAGTGCTATGACATTAGATGATTTAGCACGTCAAATTGAAGAAGGTAACTTACAAAGTATTAATGTAATTGTTAAAGCAGATGTACAAGGTAGTGCAGAAGCAGTAAAAGCATCATTAGAAAAAATTGAAGTTAGTGGTGTGCGTGTCAATGTGATTCGTTCTACTGCAGGAGCTATTTCAGAATCAGATATTATGTTAGCAAGTGCATCAAATGCTGTTGTGTATGGGTTTAATGTAAGACCAAATGCAGCGGTTAGAAAGAAAGCAGAAGAAGAAGGAGTACAGATTCGTTTACACAACATTATTTATAAAGCGATTGAAGAAATGGAAGCAGCAATGAAAGGTATGCTTGCCCCAGTCTTTGAAGATGTAGTGATTGGACAAGCCGAAGTTCGCCAGATTTACAAGGTAAGTAAAGTAGGAACAATTGCAGGTTGTATGGTAAATGATGGAAGTATTAAAAAAGAATGTGGTGTACGTTTAATTCGTGATGGTGTAGTTGTTTATGAAGGTAAGCTAGGCTCATTAAAACGTTTTGAAAATGATGCAAAAGAAGTAAGCAATGGATATGAATGTGGTCTTACAATCGAAAACTTTAACGATATTAAAGAAGGAGATTTAATTGAAGCTTACGAAGCACAAGAAGTCGATGCTGAATAGGTGATATGATGAGTAAGAAAAATGAAAAGATTGCTGAACTAATTAAACGTAATATTTCTGAAATTATTCAGTTTGATTTAAAAGATCCTAAGATTGGTTTTATTACGATTACAGATTGTCAGGTTACTAGTGATTTATCCTATGCGAAAATCTTTGTTTCTTTTCTTGGACAAAATGCTAGAAAAGAAGCAGGAATGCAAGCGTTAAATCGTTCTAAAGGGTATTTACGCAGTGAACTTAGTAAAAGGTTAAGTACAAGAAAAGTACCTGAATTAATTTTTCAATTAGATGATGCATTAGAACGTGGTAATAAAATTGAAAAAATTATAGCAGATATGAACAAGAAAGCGATGGATTAATCGCTTTCTGTTTTTAAAATATTGAGATGTGAGGTAAACAATGACATATAATGAAATTATCAAAATGGTAATGGATAGCTTTTTAATTTCGTTTATTTTAGTTTTTATAAGTCTATTACTATGCTATTTTTATAAAAAAGCTAAAAATGAAAAATGGAATAATCCACTAAGATTAGGTTTTTTCTTATTGTACTTATACATGTTATTGTATGTTACTGTTTTTCGTGGTGGATTATTTCAAGGAAGTTATCGAGCGATTAACCTATTGCCTTTTGATGAATTATTAACATCTTCATATTATCAAGCCATTGTTGTAGGAAAGATCAGTGGTTTTATCATGTTTAGTTATAATGTATTTGGTAATATCATTTGGTTTATTCCTTTTGGCGTATTACTTTGTACCTATTTAAAAACAGTAAAACTACAAAAGGTGATCATTTATTCTTTACTGTTGTCTTTAAGCATTGAAATTATGCAGTTTTGTTTCTATACAGGAGTAAGCGATATTGATGATATTATCTTTAATGTCATTGGTGGTATATGTGGGTATCTTATCTATCATTTTATGCGTGTCAATAAAAGGAGAAACTTATGTCTATAAAAAAACAAGTTGTACGATTTTGGAAAATATTTGAATCGGAAAGAAAGAATTTAGAAACAGCATTAATAGAACACAATCATGAAGAAGTAGAGGAAATTAAAAAGATTTTAGCGACTTACTTTGAAGAAATGTGTAATTGTGAATTAACGATTGAAGAGGAAGATGGTATTTTTGAAATTACCTTCTTACCAGAACAAGAAAAGAATGCACAGATTATTTGTGCGTTGTTGAAACAGTTGGCACCTTCTAGTGTGAAAACAAATTGGGTGATTCACGATTGTTTGCCACCTCTTTCACAAAAAGCATTACATACAATCTTGCGTTTAAATAATCAAGAATACAGTGGAGAGGACTTTAGCGTGTATTATGAAATTGATACACAAAACCATTGTTTAGATATTGAAATCTATTGTGATGCGTTTGTGAGTATGGAAGTGAATAAAGCAATGGAAATTGCTGTTTATATGACGCAGTTATTTATTGGGGAAGTTGCTTTAGAAGCGTATATTAATCATATTGAAGTGATTGATACTAAAAAAAGTGGCAATGTTTCCTTACTTCCATACTTTTATGAAATGTTGTTAGATATTGTTAGTGAACAAAAGTGGAGTGAATACAATGATGCGACAAAGATCTATCGTGCTTATAAGCTAGAGGAAGAAAAAGTGAGCAATGAAGTGCGTAAAGATATGAAAATGGTTTTTACGATTCACCCATTAATGATCGGGGAAACATTTAGTAAAGAATCGTTCATTGCGAATCAATTTTTTGATTTAGGGGGAGAATATGGCTATTTGTATTATGAACATGCAAATAGCGAAGTGAATGATGCTTTAGTGCGACAAAAGCTAGAACAAAAGCTTAATGAATTGCTTTATCCAATCGGCATTGCAAGAAGTATCGGAGGAGCGATTGGTACAAAATACGTATACATTGATTTAGCTATATTTGATAAAGAAGATTTCTTAAAAGTATTACCTAAAATTAATGAAAAGTTATCGATTAAATTACACTATGCACCGTTTGAATAAGACGGTGTTTTACTTTTCATATATATAATTTTATAACGAATAATATATAATATTTGTTATAAAATGTATTATTGAAAGAAAGCAATGAAAGTATAGAT
>SAAR01000312.1 GCA_009916335.1 Erysipelotrichia bacterium
AAAGGCTCTATATTTGCAGCGTTATCCTGAAAACAATCTTTTTACCTTAAAAAAAACTAATACCTATTGAAAACTGAAAAATGGGGCTTTGTGAAAAGCCCCATTTTTTTTTGCTCTTCACCGAGGTGGTGAAGCCGCGTTCTACGGTGTTTCAAAAGGGGATACTTCTTCATTTAATTAACTTTTTAGCCTTTAAAGAACCAATTTGAAGAACGAGTTTAAAGAACCAACTTGAAGAACCGTTTTGAAGAACGAGGTTATGGAAGAGCAGTATTTTTTTAATGAAGTACAAGCAAGGTTTCATTTGAGAAAGCCTAAGGCAAATAAGCCTACTAATATTTATTTGGTATGTCGAATAAATGGGAAGCAGGTTAAACTCTCTACGGGTGTTAAAGTATATCCAGAGCATTGGAATGAAGAAAAACAAGAAGCATACATTAGTTGTAGGCTATCCGAACTTGATAATAGGAATAACACTATAACTAATGAAAAGTTGACAGAATTAAAAGCAAGTTTTGTCGAATATAAATACTATCTTTGTCAACATCCCAACGAAATGGAGCAGGGAGTAGAATTATTACGAAAGTTTATATATAAAGATACTATGGTAAAGAAGCAAGAAACTGAAAATGCTATACATTGGTTACGCAATGCTATAATTGCTGATAAGAATATAGGTGAAAGTACAAGAGCTGATTACATAAAGCAAATAAAGTTCTTTGAAATATTTTTGAATGAGACAGGTAGATGTCCTATCAGTTTCAGTGACATAAACCTACCTTTAATTAAGGGATATGAACTTTATCTTCTTAATAAAGATGTGGGTAAAGGTAAAACAACGAAAACTACTACGGTTGGTAATAAGGTAGAGAAGATAATATGTATTCTTAAAAGAGCAGAGCAGCAAGGAATGATTGATATTCACGAATCTAACCTTGATAAATATAAGAAGCCTAGAAGTAAAGAAGGTGATAGCAATGATATATTTCTTACAGAGGAAGAGATAAGTAAGATATATGCTTTGGAACTCTCTGGTAAAGAAGAACAGGTGAGAGATTTGTTTGTTTTGCAATGTTGGATAGGTCAGCGTTTTACAGATACACAGTCAATAAATGAGGGAATAATGAAGGATAATGGAAATATAATTGAGATTATCCAAGAAAAGACAAAACATAAGGTATCTGTACCATTATTGCCAATAGCTAAAGAGATACTAGCCAAGTACGAAAACCAATTTCCTATATTTACCAATCAGACGGCTTTAAATTATTTGACAAAGATTGGAGAAAAGGCTGGTATAACAAGACTGCATACCATAGTGGAACACCGAGGTGATGAAGTAACTAAGAAGCAAGTTCCTGTTTATAAACTGATAAAGACCCATACTGCAAGACGTTCATTTATTTGTAATATGTTGTTACGTGGATTTGACGCTCATCTTATAATGAAAATTACAGGACATAATGATGTTGAGTCTTTTCAAAAATATGTTAAGTTAACATCTAATGATGCAGCGAATGTCATTCTTGAAAATGAAGCTAATCAAATAAAGTCATCAAAGAAAACACCAATAACGAAAGAAATCCCGATAGCTAATGATGTGCCAACTGATATAGAAGGTATTTTAAATTATGTATTTGCTTTAGATAAAGTAAATGAGTTATTTCCGCTATTAATGAAAGGAATAGATATATATGGATTAGATGATGAAATAAACGAGCTTATGTCTATTATTAAGGATAGAAAAAGACTTCCAAAAGTTTTGGAAAGAGCTAAAGAGTTATTTTGTGATGATACAATAAAAGAGGTTGCCATTAATAAACTGTTATGTGCACGTCCAATGTTAGAACAAATAGGAAAGCTCAAGAATGATGTTACAGCATATCAAATGTTTATTAATAACTTATCGGAATTAGGGATATTGGAATTGAATATTCCTAAGAGTGCGGATGTGAAGGATTACTACAATGAATTACCTAATATGGTAGATGTGCTTGATAAAATAGAATTGTAAGATAAGAGCGAAATGGTAATATTAAAATAGAGTTCGTCTAATTGCTAAGTGAACTTTTTTCACTATATGAATACTTCTAGTCGATTTTTTCAGTTTGTGGTACTAGTATTAGGTCACTCCCTAAAAACTTAGTACCTTTGTATTAATATATTACAAATAGTATATAAGATAGCACAGACACAAAAGATACACTATTTTATCACCGTTTTTTATTTTAAACAGTACCATGCAAACATTCACCTATGAAGAAATCAGAGAAAAAGCACTAAAGCAAGGAGTTACAGATAACAGGCTTAGAGTTGGCTTATGGGCTAGCTCAAATGGCTATATTAAAAGCAAAAGAAAGATACAAGGGAAAGTATATACGATTTATTTTGCACCACAACATTAATTAGATTCAGATACATCATTAATAAAATAAACCAATGACCTATGATTATTCATATTCCCACGGGAAAGCGATTTAATAATCGAAAAGAAGCAAAGATTTACTTTGGTAGTACTTATTACTACAAGATAGAAAAAGAGAAGAAAGATTTACTATTTATAAACAATATTCAATCCGCTACTAATGAATATTCTACCCAAATTCTGCAAAAGCAATGCAACCGTCAACTATTCCATTCTAAATAGATTCAAACCTGCCAATATTTATAGATTTTTCTGTTTGTCTCTTTCAAGAGATGATTGGTATAATGTGAGAATCACTTTAGATGAATTAAAAAGAACAAGTGGAGGTAAATCAGTAAGCAGTTTTAATAAGAAATTTGAGGAGTATTTGGATATAAAGCCTTATTTTGTGGATAATGGTTTTCGTTATCCAACTAGACGCAATATTTATCATATTCCTGCAATGGAAGAACAATGTATCACTATCTCCAATAAGTTTGCATTAATCGAACTGGATGCAGCAATAAAAGGCTTCTTTATCCAATTACTACTATTATCTCGATGTGGCAATGTTGAATTGACAAAAGCTAATATATTGAAAGCGATAAAAATTGACGAAGACACTTATGAGAAATATATAATAGAGCTGGCAGTTGTTGATTTACTATTGTTTGGCAATCCTTTAATCTTACATACTGAAAATATTCTATTGGAAAACGACTTTTC
The DNA here is from genome assembly GCA_009916335.1 of Erysipelotrichia bacterium. The sequence goes on from SAAR01000312.1 coordinate 3,131, forward strand.
CAAGCAGAAAAAACTACCCACGAAGAAAGTAAATAAAATAGTAGAGATAGATGATAATGGAAATATCATAATTCCCAAGTAAGGAGAAAAAGTGTTCTTTATTAATATATTAATATACAGTACTTTTTCCCCTGTACCTACCTGTTTTACAGAATAGGATGCAATAAAAGTGATTTTTTCTGTGTACGGCAAAGTACAGTGTTATTATTAGTATTACAAGCCATTCTTAGCTTTACATAAGTAAGGTAGTGGGGAAAAAGTATCTGATATTAATTATATATTATAACACACATTTTCCCCTACTACTAAAGAATTTAAACTTTATGTGCGCATGAACTTCATTTTTTAGGGTGACAGAGTATCCGTTCTGATTTTTAAAGATTAAGAGTTATATAGGCTAATCCTGCACTTGAAGTATGAGACACTGAAAAATATGTCAATGCCCACAAATAAGCTCATTATAGAGACTTTGACGAATAAATTAGTCTACTCCCAACTAAAAACAAAAATAGCCGCAAGCGAGTACACTTACAAATGTGCTCAACTGCGGCTTTTTTTGTGGAACTTCTAAATTCTTGTCTAATACAAGGGATATAGCAGTTCGCAATTTTAAATATGGGAGTTAATTTTCCCAATGGAAGTGTGGGAAAATGCAAATATGACCTGTTTGATTTACATATAA
>SAAR01000313.1 GCA_009916335.1 Erysipelotrichia bacterium
AAGGTCCAAAGCCACCGATGATAACTTTATCTTTAAATTCTGGTGCACCATCATCAGTGGCGTCACCTGTTACAGCACTTGATCGACCAGCAAATTTCCAAAAGTCAGCCAAACCAATAACCGTATCAATACTATCAAGCTTTATCCTAGTGCTCACGCCCTCAAATGCCTCTTTGTAGCCTACATCTGTGTTTGTAGCAACAAGTGGTGGTATAAGTCCAGTGTATTTTGAGTTGTAGTACTGACGACCGATTTTAAGGTCAATGTAGTCATGTTCATATGCGAGATAAGCTTCTGAAAATGCTACACCTTCGCTATTCCAGTCGTATGCGAAATAATCTTTTGCAGCACTTGATGGAGCAAAATTTGCTAAGCCCTGAGCTGTAAGACCTATCCTAAAACCATAGTAAGAACCAGTCAAATATCTAAGCTCAGCGCCAATACCACCGATATGTTGGCGAATTCTATTTGTTGCACTAGCTGGTGGAAAATACTCCGTTGAGTCCATATCATAGTATGAAAATAGAGTTCCACTCATTGTGCTTGCTTTCAAGGCCTCGGCAAGGCTATCGCTAGCATTTACGCTACAAAGTCCCGTAGCCATAAGTGTAGCTAAACTAAGAGCAAGCTTGCACTTGCCTTTTGTCAAAAAACATGTTTTCATCATAAACCCCTTTAATTTTTTTTGGGCACCTTTTGCAAGAGAGCTTTAAGCTCAGTTTGTTTAATAATGCCACCTTTTTTTGAGCCTATTGACCGCGCTATCGTTATGAGCGCCAAAGATCAATGCCGCGTTACGAAAAATTTTACCCCCCCTTAATTTTTGACATCCTCCTTAGATTTATTAACAGAATCAAAATTTTAACGCGGAGGCTTATTAAAAATGGCAAGATTTTGGTAACATTATCTAAAAATATTTTTTTAGTTATAAATTTTTAGAATATGATAAGGTTTGGTAACATTTTGGTAACATTATCAAAAAATATTTTTTAGTTTTAAATTTTTAGAATTTGGTATAATCGCTACGTATGATAGAAATTTTACTGATAGAAGACGATCTTGATCTGGCTGAGCTTTTAAAATATGCTTTGGCAAAAAGTAAGATTGGCGTAACCATAAGTCACAAATCCACTTGAAGGACTTAAAATTTTAAACGAAAAAAAAACCTTCGATGCTATGATAGAAATTTTACTGATAGAAGATGATCTTGATCTGGCTGAGCTTTTAAAATATGCTTTGGCAAAAAGTGAGATTGGCGTAACGATAGCCACAAATCCGCTTGAAGGACTTAACATTTTAAACGAAAAAAGTACCTTCGATGCATTGGTGCTTGATCTGGGCTTGCCCGATATGGACGGTCTTGAAGTGTGCAAAAATGTTAGGCGAACCTATCCGTCGCTACCTATAATTATATCATCGGCTCGCACTGAGACACTCGATAAGATAAAAGGGTTTGAGCTTGGGGCAGATGATTATGTGACAAAGCCGTATGAGCCCATAGAACTTGCTTTTAGGCTAAGGTCCATATTACGCCGAGGGATACTGGTTAGCAATGACTCCAAAACTTTTTTAGTCGATAAACAAAGACGTATCATTGTAAAGAATAAAGAGGAAATAGCACCAACAAAATTGGAATTTGATATTTTTATCTACCTTTATGAAAAAGAGGGAATCGTTATACCAAGAGAAGATATTTTGATACATTTGGGTCAGTCAAAATTTCAAAGCGGACTAAAAAGTATTGATGTAGCAATAGGGCGCCTACGCCAAAAAATTGGAGATAATCCTCAAAATCCACGTTTTATTCACTCTGTGCGCGGTATAGGGTATAAATTTATCAATGGGTAGTCTATCTATAGTCAAATTAATATCATTTTTCTTTTTTGTAGCTCTAATTGTAGTAAATTCGGCATTTTTTATCGAATCCAATAGACAAATAAGAGATGCGGAGTACTTTACTTACCAGCGCTTTATGTTAGGTATGCGCATACGCGGACAAGAAGACGGCAATATAACTCAACAGCTAGCGCAAATCGGACTTAAAGACAGCAATCTTAACCCTAATGAGATTAGGCAAAACGGTGAGAAAATTTTTAGCGATTCCTATGCTGATATGATAAGGTACAATAAAAAGTTTTATTTTGTGCCTAGATTTTCTTCTGTAGATCCTCAAATGCTATCTCAAATTATGGCTGCGGCAGGGCTTGCCCCATCAAGAAGTAGTATCATTAGGAACGGGGTGCCTTTAGAAAATTTAAAAGAACTCTCTTCACATAGAATTTGGATACTTTGGTTTATAGTAAATATCGTAATGACGGCTTTTTTTATAGCCGTTTTAAGAAAGCTGCTAAAACTTAGAAATTTAAAAAATTTCATAAGAAAAGCAGGAGAAAAAGATAAACTTGAACCGATAAAAATAGAAGCAAATGATGAAATAGGCCAAATCGCCAGCGAATTTAATGCGACAATGCAAAAAATAAATACAATAAAGGAAGCCAGAGCACTATTTTTACGCAATATTTTGCACGAATTTCGCAACCCGATAATGAAGGGGCGGATTATGGCGGATATTATAGCTGAGCTCTTACAAGATGATAAATTTAAAAATAGATTAAAACAAATTTTTATACGACTTGAAATAATATTGGGCGAAGTCGTCAAGGTAGAAAAACTTGTCTCCAATGAATGGGCGCTTAAAAAAACTAAACACCGAGTCATAGATATCATTGATCACGCAATAGATCTACTTTTATTAAAAGATACGAGTCGCATAGAAGTGCGAGCGGACAACGAAATAAGTGCGGTAGAGGTTGATTTTGAACTTTACGCAACTGGCGTTAAAAATTTAATTGACAATGCTTTAAAATACTCTAGTGGCAACGTTCTTGTAAGCATAGATAAAAATACGGTCTGCATAAGTAGCATAGGAGATAAGCTTGAGGCACAAAGAGTTGATTTTGAAAGGGCTTTTAACAGAAAGGTAGAGACGTCAAATTCAGGGCTGGGTCTTGGACTTTATATAGCAAATCAAATTTTTAAAAAACATGGTCATACCTTAAAATACACGTACGAAGATGGTAAAAATAATTTTCTGATTTATTCCATAAATTAATTTTAAAAAAGGATTGTTTTTATTACTGCAGCTTTGGGCGATACAGCTAAAATTAATAACTATTAATGCGAGCCGAAATTCTAAAAAACTGATTTAAGACTATATGAAATTTGTAGTTTTTTATCTTTTGTAATGGAGAAGGTTTATGCTTTGGAAAGTAGAGATCATCATAATAATCTCCTTTTGAAATTTCCATTAGCAATGAAGCTTGTTTAAGTAAAATAATATCTACATTTTGAATCTTATTAAAGGATGATACTATGTTTTTCATGGGCGATTAGTTTTTTTACAATATTATAAAAATGCTTATTATTGAAATATATTTTCACTTTAATATAAATGACTTTTCAACTAGGAAAATTGTACAATAAATTATAATTTTAAGGTTAAATAGCCATTGGCGGAAAGTTTCAATAAATACATCTAATATGTTTTTGCTGTGTCCGAATTGTGCCCAAAATTAACAAAAAATAGCAATTTTACTAAAAATACAGAGTTGCGAAAGTGCCTATTTTAAGCTTCACTCTCTGTCCGCCACCAAATTTAATTTTTAAACCTTCCAAAAATATCTTTTCAAATCAATGATTATTTTCATTGAAATATCGTTTCCCTAACGTATCTATCAAAATTCATTTGTTATACTTTTACGCAAAATCAGAGTCGATGGAGTGAGGATGTTTAGTATAC
>SAAR01000314.1 GCA_009916335.1 Erysipelotrichia bacterium
AGATACTGTTTACAAGTGGATTGAACAAAAAGGGATGCCTGCAAGTAAAATAGGTAGAAAATGGTTATTTAGAAAAGAAGATATTGATGATTGGGTAAAGTCAAAGAGTAACTCTGATGAAAAATAATGAAAAATATTTGATGTCATTTTTAGTAGGTGGATTATTCTATCAACATTCTTTATCAATAGCAGAATTACAAATTACTTTGAATGATTGGAATGAAGTATTTAAAAAAGTACTTGATGAAAACATTTTACAAGCTAGAATGCAAAGTAGTGCCAAAAGAATTGGACATGAGATTATAAATAGACTAAAGACTTTGACATTTCAAGAACTAGAATTATTGCTCAATACTTCGCCAGTTGAGCAAAAGCAAATTTTATTTATTTCAGTTTGCAGAAGATACAAGTTTATTTACGATTTTGCAAAAGATGTAATAAGAGAGAGATATTTAACACTTAAATACGACTTACCAACAGAAGAATTTGATAGCTTTTACAATCAAAAAGAACAATGGCATGAGGAGTTAGAAAAAATTTCACCATCATCAAAATACAAACTTAGAACAGTTCTTTACAAGATTTTATTAGAAGCGGAAATAATAGACAAAAACAAAATAATAATGCCAACTATGCTAAGTTCTGAGCTTATTTCACTAGTTACAAAAAAAGATTTAGATGATTTACTTGTATTTCCTATATCTGATATTGATATCAAAAAAGGGTTATGATGAAAGATAGACAATATGCTCCTATAAACGAAAGATATGAACACCTTTATGACGTAATGAGTAGTCAAAAGTTTAAAAACAAAGAGGGACTAGGAAATGAAGTGCCTTTTTTTATTTGCCCTTTTAAACCAAAAGAGTATGAGCAAATTGATAAAATGAAAGCACAACTTTTCAACAAGCTAAATGAAATGGGAACATCTATTTTGGAAATTAATCTGTATGATTTAGCAATTGAAATATTAAAAGAAAATGGTGATTTTGATTTTTTGATTGACGAAGAAACAAATATGCAAAAAGATAGATTCAAAGAGGAACTGCAATCTAATTTAAATCTTGAAACAACATTTATGGAAGAGATCGCTTCTATTATGAAAAGCTCAAACTTTGATATTATGTTTATTGCTGGTGTTGGAGAAGTGTTTCCGTATATCAGATCACATAACATTCTAAACAATCTTCAAAAAGTAGCTAGAGAAAATCCTACAGTTATGTTTTACCCAGGTGATTATAAGCACTCATTGGAAAAAGGTACATCATTGGAGTTATTTGAGCTTTTACGAGATGATAAGTACTATAGAGCATTTAATATATACCATTATGAAATCTAAGGAATAAGAAAATATGAAACTTCACGAAATATTTAAACAGCCAGTTGATAGACCACTAAAGGGCGTTATTATTGCCGATGATAATGATACACTAGAGCAAGAAGTAAAAGAGTATGTAGTAACCAAAGAGGTTGAGTCAAGACTTTCAAAATTTTTAGATGCTTATAACAACTACGAGGGTGCAAATGGTGTTTGGATCTCTGGTTTTTTTGGTTCAGGTAAATCACATCTTCTAAAAATGGTAGCACTTCTTTTAGAAAATAAACAAATCAAAGAGACTTCAGTTCTTGATACATTTTTACAAAAAGTAAACGATGAGATTATAAAAGCTGATCTTAAAAAAGCCACATCAATTCCATCGCAAAGTATCCTTTTCAATATAGACCAAAAAGCAGATGTCATAAGCAAAACAGAAGTGGATGCACTTCTTTCTGTATTTGTAAAAGTTTTTGATGAGGCATGTGGTTACTTTGGAAAACAATCATACATTGCACAATTTGAAAGGGAACTTGACAATGATAATCTATTAGAAAAATTCAAAGAAAAGTTTGCTTCATTAGAGCCAAAAGGTTGGGAATGGGGAAGACAAAGAACTCTAAGAGTTTCATCATTTATAGATGAAGCATACAAGAGTGTTACAGGGCAAGAAATCAAAGATATTTTAGAAAAATATAGAGCCGATTATAAACTCTCAATTGAGGATTTTGCTACTAATGTCGCTGATTATATAGATTCAAAACCAAAAGGTTTTAGGCTTAACTTTTTTGTAGATGAAGTTGGACAGTATGTAGCAGACAATACAAAACTTATGACAAATCTTCAAACCGTAGCAGAATCACTTGCTACAAAATGCAAAGGTCAAGCTTGGATTATAGTAACTGCTCAAGAAGATATGAACAGCGTTATTGGAGATATGGACTCAAAACAAAGTAACGACTTCTCAAAAATTCAAGCAAGATTTGCAAACAGAATGCCACTTACGAGTGCTGATGTAGCAGAAGTTATCCAAAAAAGATTGTTACTCAAAACTGATGAGGGAGTAGAAGTATTAAGTGATATTTATCATAAAGAATCAAATAACTTCAAAACACTATTTGATTTTAGTGATGGAGCGGTGTATAAAAACTTTAAAGATAGAGAACACTTTATCCATAGTTATCCTTTTATCCCATATCAGTTTGTACTGTTCCAATCAGCTATACAAACTTTATCAAAACACAATGCTTTTGAAGGGGAACACAGCTCAGTTGGTGAAAGATCAATGCTAGGTGTATTTAGAGAAGTTGCAATCACGATAAACAATCATGAGATAGGAAAACTTGCTACATTTGATTTGATGTTTGAGGGTATCAGCATAGCTATCAAATCACAAATAAAAAGAGCAATAACAATTGCAGATAAAAACTTAGATAATAAATTTGCTGTAAAACTTCTAAAAGTACTATTTTTAGTGAAATATATCAAAGAGTTCAAAGCAACTCTTAGAAACCTAACTGTTTTGATGCTTGAGGATTTTTCACAAAACCAATTAACATTAAGAAAGCAAATAGAAGAAGCTCTTAACTTGCTTGAACAACAAACATATATCCAAAGAAATGGTGAAGTGTATGAGTTCTTGACAGATGAAGAACAAGATGTAGAAAGTGAGATAAAAAATACTGAAGTAGAAACAGCAGATGTACTTGACGAGATCCAAAAAATAGTATTTGATTATGTAATCAAAAATAGAAAAATAAAATTTAGCGATAACAACCAAGACTATGTGTATGCTAGAAAAATAGATGATAAACTTTTTGGAAGAGATTATGACTTATCTATTCATATCATCACACCACTCAATGAAAACTCAAATAACGATGCAATTTTGCGAATGCAAAACATGGGTAAAGATGAGCTTTTAGTAGTATTGCCAAGTGATGATAGAGTGGTTCGTGATATTTTGATGTATAAAAAAACAGACAAATACATCAGACAAAATATATCTGTAACACAGCAAGAGACCATCAAAAGAATCTTGACAGACAAAAGCTACCAAAACAAAGAGAGATATGATGAACTAAGACGAGGTTTAGAAGAGTCTTTGACAAAAGCAAAACTTTTTGTAGGCGAAAAAGAGCAAGAGATTTCAAGTGAAGATGCAAATAATCGAATCACTAAAGCATTCCAATCTTTGATTTTAAGAGCATATCCAAATCTAGTCATGCTAAAAAATATCTCTTATACAGAAAAAGATGTAGTGCCAGCATTTAAAAAAGCAAAAGATGGTTTATTTGCTGATGATGTAAACTTACTGAGTGAACCAGAGTTAGAAATATTATCATTTATCAACAGCAATAAAAGAAGTGCAATAAGAACAACTATTAAAAGTGTAATAGAGAAATTTGAATCAAAACCTTATGGATGGTATTATGCAGCAATTTTATGTAATCTTGCATATCTAGCTGGAAAAGG
>SAAR01000029.1 GCA_009916335.1 Erysipelotrichia bacterium
GATTAATATTAAATATATTATTAATAAAATCATGGTTTTTATCAATGATAATCCTGTTATATTAACTAGAAATAGTATCACAAATGCAAAGATAAATATCATTATTGTTTTTTTTAAAACATACCTAAATTTCAAAGTTTTTCTTAAAAGAAGAAAAAAATTTACTAGCGTTAAAAAGTTAGACAAAATAAATATAAACATTCTTATATCCAACTATTCATATATTTTAGGTAAGACTTTTCAAAACTTTCTCTATACACTCTTGATAACGGTATGTTTGTTTGATCAATCATATTAATTTGTTTTGTGTTATAAGCACTTATAGAACTCATATTTACTAAGAACGCTCTATGTGTTTGTGCAAAAGGTTGTTCTGTCAATTTATTCTTCCAATAAATTAATTGGTATGAAGATTCATAACATTTATTATTTAAACAATGCAAATAAGATTTTCTATTTATGAACTCAATATAAATTATATTTTTATAATAAATCTTATGATTTGAAATTTTAGGGTCAAAAAAACTTTGACTTTGCATTATGTAAAATGATATTACATTTCTCATTTCGATTTGAAAATTGTTTTTTTCTAATGGTTTAAGAAAATATCTATCTGCCTTTACTTTATATCCATCAATAAGATATTGAGAATAATTAGAGATAAGTATGATTATAATATCTTTGTTAACTTCACGAATTTTCAACCCTACATCTATTCCATTATATTGATCAACTTCTATATCCAAAAAAATTAAGTCTGTTTTATCTAAATTATCATAAATGATATTTGGATCAGTTGTTTCTATTAAAGAATAATCAAGCTGATAATTTTTGAAAAAACTTTCTAAATTGGATTTTAAATCATCTAATTCTCTCTTACTATCTTCAAAAATAATTACATTCATATTCCCTCTCCTTTTTTAGTATTTTAACATATTTTTCAAATTGCTACTAGAAATAAGCTATGATATTCATTTACTTCTTTTATTCGTTATTCATGCGATTGAAACACTGCATAAAAAAGACATAAAAAAACTCCCAAACTCCTTTAACTAAAGGCTTTGAGAGTATTTTTTTAACTTGGTGCGGGTGAAGGGACTCGAACCCCCACGGTTGCCCGCCAGATCCTAAGTCTGGTGCGTCTGCCAATTTCGCCACACCCGCAAGTTGCACCCATTTGAATGCCTTATTATTATAGCAACAACCAAAATAAAATGCAACCACTTTTTAATAATCATAATACCTTATTAAATAGGTTTTTCTAGCATGTAATCTCTGATTTTTTTCACTGCTTTATCGTATTCTTCACTGAAATAGCGAATTGTTAAAATAACTGGTGGAAACGTATTAAAATCGTCTAGTGTTAATGAACCTTCATTATATGCTTGTACAAAAGGTTTTAATTTATTTAACTGCTTTAACTTATCTTCCACCACAGGTATACTCATATAATCTTTTATTTCAATATCACAATTTGCAAAACGTTTCTGCCATTTTGTTGGAATTGTCATAATCATATCACCACCGATAAACTCCGAGTAGTGTAATTGATGACGATAATATGCCGTTAATATTCTTGTTTGATACCCTCTTTCCTTAAAGATATGATAGATTTTCTTACAGATTGCTACTCCTCCCCAATTGAATGCATCAGGGTGAACAACAATATCATTTGCTTCACTATAACTTTTTAACCAATCATCTTGCATTCCTAACAGAACAGCACATACAGGATTTAGTTTTTCATTCGATAATCCTTCCTCACTTCTTCTATCCATTCCTCTTTGTATTGCTTTTGCGACTGCGATGGCTTGATCAACACTAAAACACAATGTTGCCATTACACTAATACCTAAATAGGTAGCTTCTTCCATCGCTTGTATCCCTGCTTTTGTAGAAGGAATTTTAACTTGCATATTTTCATTACAAGCATCAACTTCTTGTGCCATTTTCACCATTCGCTCTGTATTATTGTAATCATAAATAGATGTTTGAATTGAAAATCTCCCTTTTTTAACATTTCCCTCTTTCCATAAGGGAATCATAATTTGACTTCTTTGTTTCCCCATCGTCAATGTCCAAGCCCATGCTATTTCTCGCTCATTGTAATCAGGGTGTTGTTTGCACAACGCTTTAATCACTGCTTTATGTTCTTCTGCTGGCTCATTTAACAACATTCTTGAAACCCAAGTAGGACTTGTTGTAACTCCTGTAATATTTTGTGTCAAACCATATTCATGATGTTCAACATGAAAAGAATCTGTCCATAATTCTGTCTGTGGAAAACATTCGTTCATTTCAATTAATTTACTTTTCATTTTCATTTACCTCAACTTTTTCACACACTAATCATACTGTTTTGCTTCTAAAATACAATCTACTTTTTCACGTTTTTTAAATGCAAACAATGAAATGTTTGTAAAAGATGTTTTTATCCTATTTTTCCCAACTTTTGTATAAGAAAAACAAGCATAACGAAATAATTTTGATGCTGATGCAAACAACATATGCTGCTTAGATTATCCTCACTGATTTTATCAAGGTAACCTTTTATTAGAAAAAGCAATGATTCATTAGCAGAAAAGATTTTATTGAGTGTCTTGCGTATTTTAAAAGAATCGTGCCAAGAACTCCTATTGTATGTAGTTCACACACTAACCTATTCATGAAGAGTACAATTTACACTACCAAAAAAAGCGTGATCACACACCTATTTTATAGATGGTATAATACGCCTTTATTTTACAATTTTACCAATGTGATTTAAAGCAATAGAAACACTCCCATCGCTATTATTCACAATATTAAATGTATCTTTACTTTCTGCATAGTCAACAGGAATAATAATCTCTACCCCTGCATCTGTTTTAATTTTATGCTTTCTAACTCCTGTTGGTGTTTTTGCATCTAGCATAATGTTTTTTGGTAGTTTGCTTTCTAACGCTAATGCTTCAAATTTTTGTTTAAAGCGTTCATCATTAGGAAACACAACAGGACATAAATCTTCCACACTTAATTGACTATCTGTATCAATACAAGATTTTACAAATCGTTTCACTTTTAAAGTATTATCTAATTCATTTTCTTCTAACTCATTGGACACTTTTGTAACTATTTCATTAATCACTTTAATACTATCTTTCATTGACATTTCAATATCACAATATAAAATCTGATCAGAGATCAACAATTCCTCATCGCTGTTTAAATAGCGTTTATCTTCTTTTAAACGCAATGAATAATCCGTTAAATTGACAATAAAAAACTCCTCTACACTTTGTGATAAGGAAGGTAATAAAGCAGAATATGTTAAAATTTCATTTTTAATCACACCCTCTTCTTTTACAATATTACGAATGTATCCACTCTTATTTTTAAATTGCATAACTGCAAAATAATTACTATCTTCTTCACGAAATTCAACAAATAATAAATTCATATTACAGAAACGCATGGCCTCTACATATGCTGAAAACCATAGATCTGCAATCATTTTTGTAATATTCACAAAGTTGCTACTATGGTATTGTTTAAACTGTGCAAACATTTTACTCGTTAGCTTAAACTTTCCTTTTTGTGCATTATTTTGTGCCATAATCTTCTCTACATGTTTGACTAAATACTCACACACAGACACATCTAAAACCATTTCTTCTTCTGCATTAAAATACATCTGTGTGGCTTCGTCCATTGTATGTAAAATGGCTTTTGTTATACTAATCATACATAACCTCTCTTTTTTCTCGCCTTATTATACCACATTAAATCACTTTCTTTTTTCAATAATGAAACGTTTTAATAATGCCCCCGCAAAATTAGTAACTAAAGAAAGCAGTCCATATGGTAACACATAAACAAGTGCTGAGGTATTAAAAAAGCCATAAACAATTACTAAAAAAACAAACATAGTTAATAAAGGGAGCATATAATCAAACCCCTCAATACTGCCATATAAAAAAATTATAAGCATAATACTCATCGGCATCAATAAAATTAAAACAACCATAGCACTCCCTGTATCTTTGATAAATGATGCTAATAATAAAAATAGCAATAAAATGATGAATGTATATATTCCTTTTGTTTTCATGCTCAAGTCCTCTCCTCCGATATGTTTTATTATACAATAATAAGGTACCCATAACTATTTATTTACGATGGATAACAATGTTTTGCTTATTACGTTTTCCCTCATACAAAGCATCATCTGCTTTACGGATAAAATCATACAAGTTATCTTTCCCATTAGGGACTCCTAAATAGCCACTTTGTGTAATGGAAACAACCTTTTCCTCATCTAAGGAATCTTTATTTTCAATATTTAAAGCTTTGATCTCTGAATCAATTAAAAGAGAAATACTCTTGATTTCATAAGCGTCCATATTATAGAAAAACCCTATAAATTCATCTCCACCATAACGGATAAAACGAATTTTTTCATCAAAGATACGCAACATAATACTGGTCAACTCACGAATACAGCGATCTCCTTCTACATGCCCATAGCAATCATTAAACTGTTTAAAATAGTTAATATCAAAAACAATAATACCAATATGTTTCTGTTGTTGTTTTGCTTGTAAGAACAATGGTTCAAAATCATTTTTTAGCATTGTGCGATTAAACAATCCTGTTAATTCATCATGTTCTGCTTTTTCTTTATATTTGCGTGCATCTTCATCTGTTTGTCGTTGTAAACGCATTAATGCCTGCATCTGTAATTTAATATTTGCACTTTCCAAGAATGTTTTTTCATTCTCTCTTTCTTTCTGTAAAGACAGCTCATAAAAATCAGTTAATAAATCATTCATTTTATCTTGTTCATTAATCATCTTGTAGTATTCAATTTTACAACATAATACAGCAATTTTAGAATCCGTTGACAATAGTGAATCAACCTCTTTATCTAATAAAAGCAATAGCATATGCAATTTATTTTTTAAACTGGGATTCATAATTTTACGAATCATATGCACAAGTTCATTAAAGTCATCTAAATTAAGTCCATTCTTTTGAATCTCTTTAGCAATACAATCTATTTTTTCATAAATAATCTTATGGTTCTTCTTGTGATATGCCATCATAATTTGCACAATCGCAAGTAAAATCGTATTGGCTTCCATATTAAAAACAGATGAATCACTAATGGCAACTTGATAATAATATTGTGTCTGTTCCCATTCTTCCTCTTCACAATGCATAAGTGCAAGATTTAAGGCGAAAACCATTTTACTTTCTTTATTGCTATCCCTTTTTGCTAATAGATTATATGCTTTTGTAACATAGAGAATCCCTGTTTGATAATCTTTCAGCTGGTGATAGGTACAACCTAAATTATTATAGATATAGCTTTCCAATTCCTCTTCTTTATGCTTTCTAGCAATTTCTAATGCATTTAAAAAATAATCAATTGCTTCTAAAATATCTCCACGAGTTAAATTAATCATACCGATTAGATTATAGCTTTTTGCCAACTCAACACGATAAGGTCGTTTCATTAGATTAGCAATACATTCTATTGCATATTTTACACTTTGTTCTAAATCGCCAGCATCATAATAACTCTGTGCTTCATAAAAACAACTACAAAAAGCATATTCTTCATTGTTTTTCTCAAACTCTTTCATTTGTGCTAAAGTCTGTTTAGCTTTTTGTTTATCGATAAAGCGATATTGTGTAAATGATTTAACTAATTCAGCATATAGCATAACCTTCCTCCTATTTTCATTAATGAACAATTCACTATTATTATAAATAAAATCTAATACTCTCATTATACCTTAATTAAACAAATATTCATACAAGGAAGTATATATGGCTTTCGCCTATGCTTATCTGAAAACAGCTTTTCAATATCCTTTTAGTTTATGGTATAATAAAATGGCAAAGCAATGTATAGGATGGTGGCATATATGTTATCGACAGAAAGAAAAATTTTTTTATTAAATCGTTTAGAGCGAGATGGAACAATCCATGTAAAAGAAATTGCTAATGAGTTAAATATATCAGAAACAACAATTCGACGTGATTTAATTGAATTAGAAGAAGAAAAACGTGTAACTCGTGTTTATGGTGGTGCTGTTAAAGTAGGTCTTGATAGTATTCTTACTGAGATGGGTGAAGTGCCGATGAGTGATCGTATGAATATTCATTATGACATCAAAGCAAAGTTATGTAAGAAAGCAAGTGAATTAGTACAAGATGGTGAATGTGTTTTCTTAGATGGAGGCACTAGTATTGTGGCGATGATTGATTATTTAGCGAAACGTCCTGTAAAGATCGTTACCCACAATCATTTAATTGTTCAAAAACTGAATAATCCGATTGCTGAAATCATTGTTATCGGTGGAAAATATAACGCTAAATATAAGATGAGTGAAGGACCGAGTGCTGAAAATGCATTAATGATTTATAATTTTGATCGTTGTTTTATCGGCTGTGCTGGTGTCGATTTAGCAAGTAAGCAAACTTATACTGCAGAAATGGGCACAAGGGAAATCAAAAATATTGCTATGGCAAATGCTAATCACAGTTATTTACTGGTAGATGATAGCAAAATTGGGGTTAAAGGGTTCTGTAAATTTAAAGAAACAAAAGCTTTTGATTATATCTTCTGTAATCGTTTTGAAACAGAAGATGAATTATTAGAAAATTTCATGTTAGTCGATTGAGATACTCTTTCTATAGAATATTACTCTTTGCGATGAACTTTTAAAATAACATTATTTTTATCCATTTCTTTACATATCGTATTTTTCTTATTATTGATTGATTATTTTTTCGTTATTGAAAGATGTTATGTTAATGTGCAAACTTGATTAATGCTTACTTATTGATCTTTTTATTGTTTTACGACGATTTCCTGCATAAATAACGAAGCGAAAACTATCTATTTGATGCAAAGTTTTTTTGCATTTTCCCCTTGCATATTAACTTTTTTTATCGTATAATTTATCATGCTAACACGATATAGCAATGGTTCCTTAGCCAAGTGGTAAGGCAATAGACTGCAACTCTGTGATCGCCGGTTCAAATCCGGCAGGAACCTCCAATTAAATCGGGCCGTGGCGGAATAGGCAGACGCAACGGACTTAAAATCCGTTGAGGGCAACCTCGTGGGGGTTCAAGTCCCCCCGGCCCGACCATTATTTAGAATGATCCACTCTTTATTCCTTAAAGAGTGGATTTTTTATTTACCCAAACTTTTAAAAAGAGGTTAGAGCGTTAAAGTCTTGAATAAGAAAGAAGTAATGATATAACAATGCGTATACATAACCCCAAGCAAAAAAACATGCCAAAAATTCCTGTAACTATACCTATTATGCCAAATGTCTTATTTTTCTTATTTATTTGTTTTATGTTGTGTCATGTGTGCTATATTATATATGTAAGGAGTACATCTTTCTTTGAGCAATGATTGTGAGGTGAAAGAGATGGTAAAGACAAATAAAGAAAAGGTTCACGCAACAAATACACCATTAAAAAAAGCAAGTGAATTAAACAAAGATAACATTTCATTTGCGAAAGGTTTAATTGTTATTTTCGTGATTGCCATAATCATTCTTATTCTTCATTTTGCAGGGATCATTTAAAAAGCAAGTATTTTCAAGTGATGATATTTATATAAATAGTATGCGTATGCTCATATTCATACTAAGTAAACACTAAGACAAACCATACTAATGTTTGTCTTTTTTAGTTATTTCTTGCATACATCAACGCATAAATGTAAATTGTTTCATATTTTATGTAATTTTTTCATTTTCTTATTGACATTGTTTCAAAGTAAGCGTACCATAGAAACATATTAAAAATCGTTGACTAGGAGAGTACATTCAACAAAACTTTACAGCGAGGCAATACAGAGTGGAAGGTTGCTAAAGAAAGTTCAATGGAAACGCACCTATGAGAGTCTATGTGAATCCATAGCATAGAACGTGAATCTGCGTTAAAGAAAGAGAGGTCTATGTAATAGACAACTGAAGTGGTACCGCGTGATTAAAGCGTCTTTGGAAAAATATATTTTCCGAGGGCGTTTTTTTATTAGCACAACGATATTTATAGAAAGATAAGAGGGATAAAAAATGAAAAAAAGTAAAGATGATATTAAAAAAATTGTATTAGCATACTCTGGAGGACTTGATACTTCCATTATGATTCAGTGGTTAAAAGAAAACTATAACAACGCTGAAATTATCGCTGTTTCTGGTGATGTTGGACAACAAGATGAATTAGATGGTTTAGAAGAAAAAGCCATTAAAACAGGAGCTAGTAAATGCTATATCTTGGATTTAAAAGATTCTTTTGTGGAAGACTATATCTTTCCTTGCTTAAAGGCGAACGCTAAATATGAAGATGTATATTTATTAGGTACAGCATTTGCTAGACCAATCATTGCTAAAGGGCTTGTAGATATTGCCATTAAAGAAGGAGCCGATGCCATTTGTCATGGTTGTACGGGAAAAGGAAATGACCAAGTTCGTTTTGAATTAGCGATTAAAGCGTTTGCTCCTGATATGGAGATCATCGCTCCTTGGCGAACATGGGAATTAAAATCAAGAGAAGATGAAATTGATTATGCACAAGCTCACAATATTCCTTTAAAAATCAATCGTGAAACAAACTATTCTAAAGATAAAAACCTATGGCACTTATCACATGAAGGGTTAGATTTAGAAGATCCGATGAATGAACCTAACTATGATAAAATCTTAGAATTAGGTGTTACCCCTGAAAAAGCAGCGGATAAACCTACTTATATTACCATTCACTTTGAAAAAGGAATTCCTACTGCCATTGATGGAAAAACAATGAAAGCACAAGAATTATTACTTGCTTTAAATAAAATTGGTGGAGCTAATGGAATTGGTATTATTGATATGGTAGAAAACAGATTAGTAGGTATGAAAAGTAGAGGTGTTTATGAAACACCTGGAGGAACGATTCTTTATAAAGCACATGAGTTATTAGAAACGATTACTTTAGATAAAGAAACACAGCATTATAAACAACTCATTGCAATTAAGTTTGGTGAACTTTTATACAATGGGCAATGGTTCACACCACTAAGAGAAGCGTTAAGTGCTTTTGTGGATAAGACAAGTGAAAATGTTAATGGTGATGTGAAATTGAAATTATATAAAGGAAATATTATTCCTGCTGGTATTAGTAGTCCTACTACTTTATATTCTGAACAAATTGCAAGTTTTGGTGAAGATGATTCTTATGATCAAAATGATTCTGCTGGTTTCATCAACCTATTTGGATTACCAATTAAGGTAAAAGCAATGCAAGAAAAAAACTGGAAGAAATAAATAAAAGAACAAGGAGAGAAAGCGATGGAATTATGGGGTGCAAGATTTAATAAAGAAGTGGATCAGCGTTTAAATGATTTTAATTCTTCAATTGCTGTTGATAAACATATGTATGCACAAGATATTAAAGGAAGTATTGCTCATGTGAAAATGTTGGCAAAACAAAATATCATAGCTAAAGAAGATCAAGAAATAATCATACAAACATTACAAGCGATTCAAAATGATATTGAAACAAATACATTAATCATTGATCCAAGTGCCGAAGATATTCATATGTTTATTGAAAAAGAGTTGACGAAACGTTGTGGTGATGCTGGGAAACGATTGCATACAGCACGCAGTCGAAACGATCAAGTAGCACTTGATTTTAGAATGTATTCGATGGATGCATGCAATGAGATAAAAACTTTATTGATTTCTTTTATTGAAGTGCTATGCAAAAAAGCAAAAGCCCATACAACCACAATCATGCCTGGTTATACACACTTACAAAGAGCACAGCCAATAACATTTGCTCATCATTTGATGGCTTATGTAGAAATGTTTTTAAGAGATATTTCACGTTTAGATGATGCAATAAAAAGATGTAATGTTTTAGTGTTAGGTAGTGGTGCATTAGCGACTACTACCTACCCTATTGATCGGGAATATGTAAAAGAGCTATTAGCCTTTGATCGTGTATCTATGAACTCATTAGATGGAGTTAGTGATCGTGATTTTGCGATTGAAATGGCAAATGCCTTAAGTATCATTATGATGCATTTATCAAGATTGAGTGAAGAAATTGTTTTATGGAGTAGCTGGGAATTTAAATTCATTGAATTAGATGATGCTTTTGCGACAGGTAGTTCTATCATGCCACAGAAGAAAAACCCTGATGTATGTGAGTTGATTCGTGGAAAAAGTGGGCGTGTATTTGCCGATTTGCAAACATTATTAGTAATGATGAAAGGTTTACCATTAGCATACAATAAAGATATGCAAGAGGATAAAGAGGCTTTCATGGACGCTTTAACTACTGTTTCTATGTGTTTGACAACAATTATACCAATGATCGACACTTGTACTATCTTAAAAGAGCATATGTATCAAGCTGCTGCGAAAGGTTTTATCAATGCGACCGATTGTGCAGATTATTTAACTAAGAAAGGAATGCCATTTCGTGATGCCTATCAGGTTATTGGTAAATTAGTGAATTATGCAATTCAACACGATAAGGTGTTAGAAACATTAACACTTGAGGAATATAAGCAAACAAGTAATTTGTTTGAAGATGATATTTATGATGCAATTGCTTTAGAAACGTGTGTACAGCAGCGTAATGTAGTTGGTGGTCCTGCTCCTGAGGTAGTAAAAGCACATATTAAACAAGTAGAAGCAGAAGTAAAGGAGATGAAGGCAAATGGATAAACTAAAAGTAGGAATCATTGGTGCCAGTGGTTATGCTGGAGCTGAATTAGTTCGCCTTTTGTTGCAACACCCTAAGGTAGAAATTGTGGGTGTTAACGCTCGTAGTTACTTAGGCAAACCAATTGCCAGCTTATATTCAGGATTACAAAATATCACAACATTAATTTTTGAGGAAGAAAACACTGTCATTGCCAAAAGCGAGTTGATTTTTGCTTCTTTACCTCATGGATTAAGTGAAAAGATTGCGAAAAAATGTATTTCAAAAAATAAGAAATTCATTGATTTAGGAGCTGATTTCCGTTTACACGAGGAAGAAGATTATCAAACATGGTATCATTTGTCATACCAAGAAAAATCATTACATGCATTAAGTGTGTATGGACTTAGCGAATTGCATCGTGAAAATATAAAAAAAGCAAGCATTATTGCTAATCCAGGTTGTTATCCTACTGCCATTTCCTTAGGTGCATACCCTGCTTTACAGGCAAACCTTGTGCATACAAAGCATATCATCATTGATGCAAAATCGGGGACCACAGGAGCGGGAAAAGAATTAAGTGAAACAACACATTTCCCACGCACCAATGAAGCATTTGCACCTTATAAGGTAGCACAACATCGACATACACCTGAGATTGAACAAATGCTTAGTGAAATTGCTAAGCAAAAGACAATGGTTACCTTTGTACCACATTTATTGCCTATTAATCGTGGGATTGTCGCTACGATGTATTTGTCATTGAAAGAGCAAAGTGATCTACAAGCGATTCACGCTCTATATACACAGGCTTATGCAACGGAAAAATTCGTTCGTGTTTTGCCATTAGGAAAAACAGCCGACTTAAAATTTGTAAAATATAGTAACTATTGCGATATTTCGCTACATTTAGACAAACGGACAAACACCTTAATCATTGTTTCTTGTATTGACAACATGGTGAAAGGTGCGGCAGGGCAAGCCATTCAAAATATGAATCTGATGTATGATTTTAAAGAAGATTGTGGCTTATCATACATTGCCCCATCTTTTTAGGAAGGAGTATTATGTTTACACAAATAGAAAACGGAGTATGTGCTCCAAAAGGGTTTAAAGCAAATGGAATTCATTGTGGGATTCGTAAAAATAAAAGCAAAAAAGACCTTGCTTTGATATATAGTGAAGTCATGTGTCAGGCTGCTTCGATCTATACACTTAATAAAGTGAAAGGAGCCCCCATCGCCATTACTAAAAAGCATCTTGAAGATGGTAAGGCTCAGGCAATTATTGTGAATAGTGGAAATGCGAATACTTGTAACGCAGATGGAGAATTCATTGCGAAACAGATGAGTCAATTATGTGCAGATGCCTTACATTTAAAAAGTGAAGATATTATTATTGCCTCCACTGGTGTCATTGGACAACCTTTAGCGATTGAACCGATTGCTACACATATGGAAAAACTCGCTGATGGTTTAAATGAGTATGGTAGTAATGATGCCGTATGTGGAATGATGACAACCGATACTTTTGCGAAACAATGTGCCATCTCTTTTATGCTTGATGGAAAACAATGTAAAGTGGGAGGAATTGCTAAAGGAAGTGGCATGATTCATCCAAATATGGCAACCATGCTTGCCTTTATTACTAGCGATGTAAAAATTTCATCGCCATTATTACAGCAATTAATTAAAGAAGTCGGTGATGATACCTTTAATATGGTAAGTGTTGATGGGGATACTTCAACAAACGATATGTTAAGTATCATGTGTAATGGTTTAGCAGATAACACCGAAATCATCGAACAAAATGAACATTATCAGATTTTTAAACAAGCTGTTTATATGGTTTGTGAAACCTTGAGTAAAATGTTGGCAAGTGATGGTGAAGGGGCTACTAAATTGTTAACTTGTCAGGTTGTGCATGCAAGAAGTATTAAAGATGCGAAAGCTGTCGCTAAATCGATCATTACTTCTTCTCTATTCAAAGCTGCCATGTTTGGTAATGATGCGAATTGGGGGCGTATTCTATGTGCCATTGGTTATGCAGATGCAAACTTTAAAGAGAATCAAATTGATGTTAGTTTAGCTAGTGAAAATGGAACAATAGAAGTATGTAAAAATTCACAAGGGGTAAAGACATCACAGGAAGAAAGTGGTATTGATGAAGAGAAGGCATTAGCCATATTAAAAGCGAAAGAAGTTAAGATTCTGGTGGATTTAAAAGATGGGGACTATCATGCTACGGCGTGGGGGTGCGATTTAACCTATGACTATGTAAAAATCAATGGGGATTATCGAACATAAAACAAATATTCATACTAAGGAGGAAACGAAATGAAAAAGGCAATTGAAAAAGCAACGATTTTATCTCAGGCATTACCTTATATACAAAAATACAGTAACAAAATCATCGTCGTTAAGTATGGGGGAAACGCTATGCTAAATGAAGAATTAAAGCGTAATGTCATTAACGATGTTGTATTGCTTTCGGAAATAGGAATTAAGGTTGTCATGGTGCATGGTGGTGGACCTGGTATTGATGCCGTTTTAAAAAAGATGAATAAACCTGTCAAATTTATTAATGGGCTTCGTTATACTGATGAAGAAACAATGGAAGTGGCACAAATGGTGTTAGCAGGAAAAATGAATAAAGACTTGGTTTCAATGATTTCACAAGCAGGGGCTAGTGCTGTTGGTATTTGTGGTATGGACGCTCATCTCATTAAAGCTAAAAAATATATGCATGATAAAGATTTAGGGTATGTTGGTGAAATTACACAGGTCAATGAAAAACTTATCATTGATTTATTAAACAATCAATATATTCCTGTTATCGCTAGTATTGGTGTCGATGAAAACAATCATGCTTACAATATCAATGCTGATTTAGCAGCGGCGGCGATTGCCTCTAAACTATGTGCGGAAAACATGGTCCTTGTAAGCAACATTCCTGGTCTTTTAAAGGATCTATTAGATGAATCATCTTTACTTAGTGAGGTGTCGTTAAATGAAATTGATCATTTAAAAGCAACAGGTGTCATTGCTGGGGGAATGATTCCTAAAGTGAATTGTTGTGTAGAAGCGATTGAACAAGGAGTGAAGAAAACTTGTATCATTGATGGTCGAGTCCCTCATTCCTTATTAATTGAAATTCTTTCTGATGAAGGAATTGGTACGATGATTGTGGAGGGTTGATGATGAATGCTTTTAAAATAAATGATGATCATTATATTGCACATACTTACCAAAGATACCATTTGTGTATTGAAAAAGGAGAAGGTGTGTATGTCTATGATGATGCGAATAACAAATATATTGATTTTACTAGTGGAATTGGCGTTAATGCTTTAGGTTATGCAAATCAAGCATGGTGTGATGCCATTAGCAAACAAGCAAGTCAATTAGCACATATCTCGAATCTATATTATAGTGAGCCAATGATTACCTTAGCAAAAAAACTGTGTGATAAAAGTGGTATGAAGAAAGTGTTTTTTGCTAATTCTGGGGCCGAAGCGAATGAAGGGGCAATCAAGATTGCTCGTAAGTATGCGAATCAAAAATATGATTATCAAAGAAATGAAATTATCACTTTAATAAATTCATTTCATGGTCGTACTATGGAAACTTTAAGTGCAACTGGACAAGATGTATTCCATCAATATTTTGATCCTTTTCCTACTGGTTTTAAACATATAAACGCAAATGACATCGAACAGCTAAAAGCAGCGATTAATGAGCAAACATTGGCAATTATGATTGAAATCGTACAAGGAGAAGGTGGTGTGATTCCTTTAGAGAGAGCCTTTTGTGAAACGATTCAAAGCATTTGTGATGAACATGATATTTTATTGATTGTTGATGAGGTACAAACAGGAATTGGTAGATGTGGTAAATTATTCGCTTATGAACATTATCATTTACACCCTGATTTAGTAACTAGTGCGAAAGGTTTAGGTAATGGGTTGCCAATTGGGGCAATTCTAATGAATCAAAAGTGTGAAGATGTTTTACAATATGGAGATCATGGGACAACTTTTGGTGGTAATCCGATCGCTTGTGCAGGGGCAAATGTGGTGTTAGATCATATGACACCTAGTTTTATTCAGATGGTAGAAGAAAAAGGTGCTTATATGAAAGAACGTTTAGCTGCAATGCCTCATGTAAAAGAAGTAAATGGCTTGGGCATGATGCTAGGGGTAAAGTTAGATCATATTGATAGTAAACAATTAGTAAATGCTTGTCTACGCAAAGGGGCTTTGTTTCTCACTGCTAAAGCAAACCTACGTTTATTACCTCCACTAACTATGAATAAACAAGAGATAGATGAGGGACTTACAATTTTAGAGCATGTTTTAAATGAATGGGAGGACTAAGATGAAACATTTATTAAGTATTAGTGAAATGAGTAAAGAAGAACTGTATGAGTTATTAGATCTAGCGGATCAGTTAAAAAAAGAAGTTAAAAATAATGAATTTAAACCTTATTTAAAAAATAAGACTTTGGGTATGATTTTTCAAAAGGCTAGTACTCGTACTAGGGTTTCCTTTGAAGTAGGAATGTATCAATTAGGTGGACATGCACTATATCTTAATGCGAACGATATGCAAATAGGTCGAGGTGAACCAATTAAAGATAGTGCAAGAGTGTTATCCCGCTATCTTGATGGTATTATGATTAGAACCTTCGCTCAACAAGATGTGATTGATTTGGCAACCTATGGAAGTATTCCTATTATTAATGGGCTAACTGATTTTGCACACCCTTGTCAAATTTTAGCAGATTTACAGACGATTCGTGAATTCAAGGGGACTCTTGATGGCCTTAAAATGTGTTATATCGGTGATGGTAACAATATGTGTAATTCATTAATTGCTGGTGCTTTAAAGGCAGGTATGCAAATGAGTGTGGCAACTCCTGTTGGTTATGAGCCAGATGTGCAAGTGGTTGCACAGGCTGTAAAAAATCCTAACTTTACTTTATGCAATGATCCAAAAGAGGCTGTTAAAGATGCAGATGTTGTGATTAGTGATGTTTGGGCAAGTATGGGTGATGAGGAGGAAATTGAAGAACGTCAGAAAGTATTTAAGGGGATTTATCAAATCAATGATGAGTTAATGGCGTTGGCCAACAAAGATGCAATGGTGTTGCATTGCTTACCTGCTCATCGTGAAGAAGAAATTACAGAGAAAGTATTTGAAGCTCATGCGAATGAAATCTTTGAAGAAGCAGAAAATCGTTTACATGCACAGAAAGCTGTATTAGTGAAATTATTAGGGTAACAACATTAGAAATAAGAGAATGATTTAGTTGTTTTATAAACAAAGTTTTAAGGTGTTATTTAGTATTGATGAATGCAAAGATAGGTAATAAAAATGCTTATCTTTGCATTTTATTTGCATTTATAAATTTTTTTAATTTTTTTTAATTATTCTATTGACTTCTTTATAAGTATTTGGTATTATTTAAAACGTACTCGCAGGAGTTACAAGCCGCATGTGGCGCGTTGGTGAAGCGGCTTAACACACCGCCCTTTCACGGCGGCATTCACGGGTTCGAATCCCGTACGCGTCACCATATTAAAAATAAAGTCTTCAAATGAAGGCTTTTTTATTTGTTGAGAAGATTTTGAGAAGAAATATTTATATATTGTAATATTTTTTCTTCTGTGTCTTTCATTTAAGTTACTAAATTTCAAAAAGATATAATTATTTATATGAAATATATTAGTTTTTCACAATTTATAGATTGTGTAGCTATACCGACATTCACTTATTATAATTAAAAAATATAAAATAAGGTGGATATGTTGCAACATGTCCTAATAGCCTATACAAAAAATGACAAACAAGTTTTTTTGGATACTTTCTATAACTAAAGCAAGGTGTCTTATGATACATTGCCTAAGTAATTCAGTTTTATATACTAGCGATATTTAGCTTTTAAAAAAATGGTCTTGTGAATTTCACAAAACCATTTTTTACATCGTAATAATACCTAATGCATTTAATACTGAACTAATTAAAATAATTAATAGACCAAAGATAACAATGTATTTCATGCAGAATACATATACTTTTTTACGTTTGAATTTAGAAGTGGATTCCACCTCATCAATTACAATTTGAAGTCCAATTACTTTGACAATCAATACGCATGTGAAAATAGCAGAAATTGGCATCATAATTGAATTTGTCATAAAGTCAAAGAAATCAAAAATACTCATGTTTAATGGTTGTAAGAAATCTAATATGCCAAAGCCTAAGGAACAAGGGATACCTAATACTAAAACTAACAACAATATTGCAATACAACCTTTTTTACGGCTCCAACTAAATTGATCATGCAATGTTGATACACAGCATTCCATTAATGAAATAGCAGATGTTAAAGCAGCGAACAAAACTAATAAGAAGAACACAAAAGCGATGATATTCCCTAGTGCCATACTGCCAAATACTTTAGGCATAGTTATAAACATTAAGGACGCTCCTGCATTTAGCGTTTCAGGATTGCCACCTGAGAAAGCAAACACCGCTGGAATAATCATTAATCCTGCTAAAAAGGCGATCCCTGTATCCATAATTTCAATTTGTCCAATAGAACTTTCCATATCAATATCTTTTTTCATGTATGAACCATATGTATATAAAATTCCCATACCTATTGATAACGAATAGAACATCTGTCCCATTGCAGCAACAACCGTCATCATTGAAAATCTTGAAAAATCAGGGATTAAATAATATTTTACACCTTCTAAAGCTCCAGGTGTCATGACTGAATAGATCGAAATGATAATCGCCATTACTACTAATGCTGGCATTAATATCTTGCTAACTCTTTCTACTCCTTTTTCAACACCGAACATAACGACAATAAATACTAACAAAGCAAATAATAGTAACCATAAAATAGGGCTAGTTGGTGCAGAAATAAAGCCACTGAAATAATCATCTTTAATTAAAGATGATATATTACCCATACCAAATTCATATAAATATTTACAAACCCAACCACCCACTACACAATAGTAAGGAATAATCAGCATTGGAATGATGGCATTTAGCCAACCTCCTATTCTTAATTTTTTTCCTGCTAGCTGTTTAAAGGCTTGAATTGGACTTTTTCCTGTTTTTCTTCCAAGTGCCGTTTCTGAAATCAATAAGGCAAAACCAAAAGTTAATGCTAACACTAAATAAGTTAGAAGAAAAATTCCTCCTCCATATTTAGCAGCTAAATACGGGAAACGCCAAATATTACCTAAGCCAACAGCAGAACCAGCAACAGCCATAACATAACCTAATTTACCACTAAAACTACTTCTCTTTTTTGTATTTTCCATACTTTTCTCCATTTTTATCAAACATGAAAAATTATATGAAAATCGTATGAAAAAGTCAATGATATGCAGAAAATATAACGCATAACTGTAAATACTTAGATAATTATTACATTCTTTACATTTTATAGTAAGAAAGATTGATTGTTAAGAGATGTGCTGTGCTATTTTGATTGATGAAAAACAATTACAAGCATTTTATAGAAACTTGTTGTTTTTTTATAAGAATAAAAGCAACTTGAATTTTGTGAAAGAGTAAAATCTATTTTCACCCTTTAAAGTAGCATTTACTTTTTCACTTCAGGTTTATGAGTTTTTTTAATTTTGTTATTGACACATATATTAGGACATGGTATTATAAATAGGCATTCGATGAGATATGGGCCTGTAGCTCAGGTGGTTAGAGCGCACCCCTGATAAGGGTGAGGTCGTTGGTTCAAGTCCATTCAGGCCCACCATCGAATTTAATATACATGGGGGTTTAGCTCAGCTGGGAGAGCGCCTGCCTTGCACGCAGGAGGTCAGCGGTTCGATCCCGCTAACCTCCACCATATAAAATTAACGAACTATACTTAGTAGAAAAGCTATGACTATTCTATCTAGTATAGTTCTTTTTTGTTAATAACAACAAAATATAAAGCACTATACTCGTTCTTTGAAAATTGAATAATAGTGCTTTAGAATATGATAAAAGTAAAACTAAGGCACTTAATATAAAAAAAATGTTAGGTGTCTTTTGTTTTAAAAGAAGAAAGTGAAAGATAGAAAAGAGGAAAAAAGAAAATGGAAAAGTATGAAATTATTAAAACAGAAAATAAGGAATA
>SAAR01000315.1 GCA_009916335.1 Erysipelotrichia bacterium
CATACTTAAAATGTCTTCACGTCAGTATCGTTTACGAAGAAAAAAATTAGACAAAATATGGGTTTTACGACATATATAATACGTTCATAAAATAGATAAGGGCTTATATGAAAACAGTGGGTTTAACAATATTAGCATTGATCTTTGTTATCCCTACATATGGAATATCGCTGGTTCTTTGGGTTTTTGTCAAAAATTATTATGACTCATTTTGTGCAAAACGTATTTTAATGGATGCCATTCTCGCATCTTACAACCAAGATGGAGAATATGAAATAAGATATGGAGTAAACAATGCAGCATTACCTATGGTTTTTGATTTTTTTGGAGGGTATATTCTTACAGATGTAAAATCACATATGCGTGGTATTTTACCACACCCTTATGAAGATACCTTGCTTATAGTCACTATGGCTCAAGTTAAAGGAAATCGACTTTTGATCAATGCTATGGAATGGAGAGATCCTGAAAGCATCATATAAAAAGTAACTCATACTGCATATAGATGACAGAATGATTTTTAAAATAGCTCTTGAATGAATATAAAGAAAGTCAAACTATACAATTTAATAATAAAAAGATTATAAATGAAAGTAGCAAAAATTACATTCGTAGGTTGCGCGGTAGCAGCTGTCAAACGAAGTGCAATGACACGGTTAATGAAGGTCATTTTTTAAGAATTACCAATGTTTTAGTTTCATTCATACAAAAAATGAAGCACTGATGGCTCAGTATCTATCCAAACAGATTCGTTAATGTTTAGATATTGTATGTCAATAAGTTTGCCTAGAATATCACCATCAAATATACACAAAGGGAGTAAAATGAGATTAAAGATGTTGTACATAAGTTTATTAGGAGCTATTGTACTCTGCTTTGTAGGGTGTGCAGAGCATTCTCTACGTGTGAGACCTGATGTGAACCCTATAGATGAAGTGGCTACTCCTATCCATTGTAATGTTATCTATGAACAAGGTAATTCTGAGTATCTCCCAAGTATGTTGCAACATAATGCAGAGAGTGCATGTTTGGCTTATTATTCCTATGATGTTAAATACGTTAATGGAAATACGAATTGGGATGGATTGAATTTATTTAACCCATTAATATTTGTTGGATTTCCCATGAGTGAAGAGAGCGTTTTAGTCGAAGCAAAACTTTCTCTGAAAGAGAGGGAGGGGAGTGTTAAAGAGTTTACTGCCTCATGTATTGCCAATAAAACACGAAATCTATTTCAAACAGGCGGTAGCACTGGTCCCAGAAAAGCCTGTCTCATTGCAGTAAGAGATACGATCAATACACAAATCAAACATTTCAAAAAGGAGTCTATTCATGAGTAAAACCACCTTAGTTGGTTTAATGGTTACTGCAGGTGCAGTATTGTTTTTAAGCGGTTGTGGAGCATCGGGGGCGCAGTTTAGTCAATTTGCTACTCCAAAGCAAGATCGAGGCCTAGTCTATGTTTACAGACCAGAATCATTTGTAGGTGGTGGGGTCTATTATGATATTCATGTAACCAACCCAAGCACTCCAGATCTAATTGCGGGAGAGTTAGTCAATGGTAGCTATGTTCAAATAGATGTACCCTCAGGAGAGAGTGAAGTCTGGGGTAAAACAGAATCTAAAAGTTCAGTCACTTTGGATATTAAAAAGGGGGAAACCTATTGTGTCAAAGGTGGTGTTGGAATCGGTTTTTTATTAGGCAGACCCAATTTAGAAATTGTTGATATGGATACATGTAAAAAAGAAATCGTTGAGACAAAATTAACAAAATAGCAGTTTTAGTTTTGCTATACTGGAATAATTTTAGCAGATAGTTACACACTAGCTCCAAACGGAACATATTTTAGAGGAAATCGTGCTTTTTTATCACCAAGTGGTAGCTATGTTGGAAATGAGTAGTTAATCATAAATACGTATAAGGCTCTTTGATTCTTTAGATCCTTATACGTATAGTTGCAATATTTCTTCTTCTTATATATGTTTTATTGAAAACAAAATATATTCAATTGACAATATATGTCTATAATAATGGATAAACTACTCAAAAGAAAAGGAAAGATACTATGCCACAGATTACCAATCAAACAGTTCGTGTATTAGAGCTTTTAAAACGCTTTAACGATGGCCAAAAAGTCTGTATTGATGCTTTAGAAAAAGATGAACTATGGGAAGGCAAAAGCGAAAAGACTATTCGAAGAGATCTTGAAGTTATTAAAGAATATTTTCCAAATTCTTTTGAACTCATCCGCGGAGGGAAAGGGGAGAGAGGATGCTATAAAGCGATCACCCAATCTACCTTTGATAATTTTTTAAAACCCGATGCTCTTTCTTTACTCATTCAGACCTTTAATATCGCTCAACGTAGCGATTTGTTTGATAGCTTTGATATGAGCTCTGATGAGAAGAAAATCTTAGACAGTAAAATCAATCAAGTCAATAAGTATTATGAATTTAAAAACAAACCTTTGGAAAGTAAAAAAGATGACTATAAACTCTTTAAAAAGTTAGAACAGGCCATTGAGTTGCAAAAATACCTTATTCTTGAATACCCTGATTACAACGGTGTTTTTGAGAAAAAAGAGGTCAAGCCTTATAAGATTGTTTTTATTCAAGAAAACTTCTATCTTGCGTGTGAGGTTGAACATGAAAATTATGAATTTTCCATGTTTCGCATATCAAAAATCAGAAGTACCGAGGATACTAAGAAGACCTACCAAAAAAATCCCGACATCATAGATTTTATCAAATTTATGCAAACGCCTTTTGCGATTTATCGCCAAGATTTTAGAAAATATTTAATTGACGTAGTCCTTGAAGTAGATAAATCTAAAGCCTTTTTTTTCCATTCCAAAAAGTTTTTACGCTCTCAAACACTATTAGATACCAAAGAGAATGGTAATTTAATTATAACCTACAAAGTAACGCAATTAAGAGAGATTGATGCTTTGATTAAACAATGGTTACCGTATGTCAAAGTGATTGAACCCCAAGAGCTTAAAGATCAAATACTCAATGAATTAAAGGCATATGTTGAAAACCAAAATGCTTAATAGCATATTGAATAAAAGTCGCTATAGTGGAGTCTAGGCAGATGCTAGATTTTCTAAAAGTATTGATAGAGGGTTACATGAAGAGAGTATGCATAATACACCGATGCCATCACTGCCAAGTTCTTCACAAAAAATGACCTTTAATCCGCTCATTGAAAATGAATAAACACCGTTTTAATGACGATCGATTTTAAAATAACTATTTTAGTGCACAAGGAAATCTATGTTAAAAACACTCATACTTTTTTTATGGCTAACCCATAGCCTTTTCGCCGCAACACTCCCAAGTCAATCCATTGTTCAAATAACAAGCTCTATTTCACTCCCTAATTACCAGTATCCATGGCAGAGTGGAAAAATACAAGAATTGAGTGGCTCAGGTGCTATTATCGCAGGGCAGATGATTTTAACATCCGCTCATGTTGTTTCCCATGCAAAATTTATACAAGTCTCTAAAGAAAATGGCTCAAAAAAATACACGGCTAATCTTAAATACATTTCCAACCAAGCAGATTTAGCCCTTTTAGAAGTGAAAGATAAGAGCTTTTTTGAAGGAAGTGAGGCATTAAAAATAAGCACCGATGTCAAGCAAGGAGATGCTATCACTGTTCTTGGATTTCCCATTGGAGGCTCAACCATTGCTACAACAAAAGGGGTCATCTCACGTATTGAACAAACAAGGTATTCGTGGAGTTCAGAATCCATGCTTGGTATTCAAGT
>SAAR01000316.1 GCA_009916335.1 Erysipelotrichia bacterium
AGCTATTGAAGACGAATCTATCCATTTATCAATGCGTCATGCGGATGGCAAAATGAATGCACTCCAAAAAGGAGAGATTTTAGATTGGTTAGCAAATCCAAATAAACCAGCGGATGAAGCTCGAATTGTTTCTAATGTCCGCTTCTTAACGGAAGGTATCGATATTCCGACGCTTGATGCAGTTATATTCCTATCTCCTAAGAAATCTCAAGTTGACATTGTTCAAGCTGTTGGTCGTATCATGCGTAAGGCTGAAGGTAAGGACTATGGATATATTATCTTACCAATCGTTATTCCAACTGGAGAAAAACCAGAAACAATATTAGATAATAACAAGAATTACGAAACGGTTTGGCAAGTGATTAATGCTTTGCGTTCTGTCGATGAGCGATTTGAAGCAATGATTGATAAGATAAACATGGCCAAACCTAAACAATTAAAAGTTATTGGTGTGGGGAGTGCTCCAGATCAAGTGAATGACCAAGTTAAAACTACTGAAAATACTCCTATCCAAACGGAACTTGAGTTTGAGTGGGATAAATTTGAAGGGGCTATTTTTGGAAAAATTGTTCAAAAAGTTGGAGATAGAAAATATCTTGAGAATTGGTCGAAAGATGTTGCTAAAATAGCAGAGCGTCAAATTAAATGGATTAAAAATAAGTTATCAGATAAAAAAGATCCGATTAGTTTAGAATTTAAAAAGTTCGTTTCATCATTACAACATAATATCAATGAAAGCATTGATGAAAATCAAGCTGCGGAAATGCTCTCACAGCATTTAATTACAAAACCTATATTTGAGGCATTATTTGCGGAATATAGTTTTGTGAATCAAAATCCCGTCTCCCAAGCGATGGAATCGATTGTATCAGAGCTAGAAAAAGCTGGTTTTGCCAAAGAACAAGAAAACCTAGAACCTTTATATGAATCTGTCAGAATGCGAGCTGAGGGTATTGAAAAAGCAGAAGACAAACAAAAAATTATTGTTACTTTGTATGATAGATTCTTCAAAACTGCTTTTAAAGCAACGACTGAAAGATTAGGGATTGTCTTTACCCCAATTGAAGTTGTAGATTTCATTATTCATTCTGTTGATGATGTGCTTAAAAAGCACTTTGGAAAAGCTTTAGCGAGCAAGGATGTCCATATTTTAGATCCATTTACAGGAACGGGAACGTTTATTGTTCGAACGTTGACATACCTAAAAGAACAAATGGATGCTGGAGAAATCTCTTTAGCAGATATTACACGTAAATTTACTCAAGAATTACATGCGAACGAAATTATTTTATTAAGCTATTACATTGCAGCCATTAACATTGAGGCAACTTTTGATGAAATAAACGGGGATGCAGAAGACTACGTTCCTTTTGAAGGAATTGTCTTAACAGATACTTTCGAGAGTACAGAGCCTGAGGATACATTAGATGACGACTACTTTGGCACTAACGACGAACGATTGAAACGACAACAAGAAGTTCCAATTACTGCAATTATTGGAAATCCTCCATATTCGGCCCGCCAGGATGATGAGAATGATGAGAATCAAAATATCCATTATCCAATATTAGAGGATAGTATCATGTCTACTTATGGAAGGTACTCAATGGCAAGCGCTACGCACACACTTTATGATAGTTATATCAAGGCAATTAGGTGGGCGACAGAAAGGTTAGAAAAATCAGGAGTAGTCGGGTTTATAACGGCCAATTCTTTCATTGATAAAAAATCAACTGACGGTATGCGAAAAGTTTTAGTTGATGATTTTAATCATCTGTATATCATTAATTTACGAGGTGGTGTACGTGGAAAGTCTAAGAAAATAGCAAAATCTGAAGGTGGCAATGTGTTCGACATAATGACTGGAGTAGCAATTTCTATTTTAGTCAAAGATGGTTCCGACGTTCATGAAATTCATTACCATGAGATGGAAGATGGGTTGAATAGACAAGAAAAATTAGACTGGTTATCCAAGAATGAAACGGCACTTAATGTAAAACTTCAGTTGATTATTCCGGATGAGCATAATGATTGGATTAACCAACGTGATGATAGTTATCAATCGTACGATTCAATGTCAGGTAGTGTTTTTTATAGTAAGTTTATTGGTATTCAAACAAAACGTGATAACTGGGTGTACTCATTCTCGAACTCTTTGGCTTATAGGAATACTAGCAATTTGATTAATAATTTTAATAATCAAATTAATATGACAAACATGAATACAAATAGTCAAGAAATTAAATGGTCGGATGATTTAAAGCGTAGAATGAATAAACATTTGCGACTAAGTGATCCTGATGAAAAAAATTTAAGACTAGTTCAATACAGGCCGTTTACAAAAAAATGGCTATATTTCCAAGATGAGGTTATTGCTAGACCTGGACGTGGAACTGAATATTTTGAAATTGATAATGTAACTATTAACTTGAATGGAACTAGTGCTCGTAAAGAATTTGGGGTATCGTTATCATACTTAGTACCTGACGCAAATATGATGGATGCTGGGACGCAGAGCTTTCCATTAAAATTTAGTGATGGATCTTATAACGTTCAGTCATTCAGGAATATGACAGAAGAAGAAACTTTTTACTACGTATTTGCTCTGTTACAGTCAGGCGAATTTCAACAAAAATATCGAAATGATTTGCAGAAAGATTTACCAAATATTCCAATGGCAAAAGAACGAGAGAAATATATTGAAATCGGACGTAAACTTGCTGATTTACATTTGAATTATGAAGATCAGCCTATCTGGGAAGGTGTTGAAGTTGAAATTTCTAAACCAAATTATCGTGTTAAGAAGATGAAACATCCTAAAAAGGGTATATTAGATACTATTATTTTTAACGATAGCATCACGATTAAAAATATTCCAGAAAAAGCCTATGAGTATATTGTTAATGGTCGACCTGCTATTGAATGGATTATTGATCAATATCAAGTAAAAACAGATAAAAAATCAGGAATAACTGATGATCCTAATGATTTCAGCGATGATCCTAAATACATTTTAAATCTCTTACTAGCTGTTATTACAGTAAGTATGCGAACACTTGAATTAATTGATGAATTACCAGAATTTGAATTATTAGAAAAGGAATGATGTTCAATGGATGAGACACTATTAGCATTAAATACGGCTTTTGCTAAATCAATTACTGAAGTAACTGTAGAAAAAGTTACCAACAAAATTACACAAATTAAATCAAATCATGATTTAAAAAAGCAAGTAACAGATTATGAACAACTGATAAATGATTTGTTAGACAACAAAAATAAATTAGAACTTACAGCACGAAATTACAAAGAACGACTAGAACAGGTGACAATTAGCGATTCTGATATCGAAAGTTTGCATAACACTGTCAGTACAGTTATAAAACTTGTTATGCCATTGTCTCAATCTGAAAGTAAAACAGATGAAAAATCTATCGATGTATTACTGAATTTATTGAATTCAGATACATTAAAGACACTTCAGCTTCTTGGATATAATTATAAGAAGGCAATCGGGGAACCACTAACACAAATAACTTCTGATTTCTTAAAAAATAAACTCAACACCAAAAAACAGGGTCTATAATTAGATAATAGCCCCTTAGAAATACAATAAAAATAGCCCCTATTATCTTATTTTTTATCAATATAACCCGTCCAAGGAATATACAAAAAGAACTGAAGAAATGGAATGCTCTTCGGATTTTCAGTATCAACTGAAATAAAAGTC
>SAAR01000317.1 GCA_009916335.1 Erysipelotrichia bacterium
ATACCTGACACTAAGGGGATTTAGTCCTTAAAGTGGTTTTATTTTTTTAAAAAGTTCCACCATTTTCGTTTTCGAGCGGTATCTAGTAGCAAAGTCTTTTCTTCTAGCATTTGTTGGGTCTTGAATTGAAGTTGTTGTTGTTGATCTAGTAATTTTCTTAAATCATTATTCTGTTTTCTTAAATCAGTAATTTGACTGTTTTTTTCAGATATAAGCTCATCTTTTAAAGTATCAACCAAAGTATCAACGGTTGATACTTTGGTTGTGTCAACCGTTGACACTTTGGAACTTATAAAGTTTTGAATTTCAAGGCTTAAAAGGTATTTTCCGTTCTCTTTAGTTGGTACCAAAGTTGGTGGTAACTTATCAAAATGCTTTCTAACTGCTTGTTTAGATACTCCTAGTTCGTCAGCAAGTTCTTTAAGGGTCTTTAATTCTTTTGTTTCATCTTTCATCAATAGTCCTCTGTTGATTTTAAAGTCCAGTTATTATGAATTTCAACTTGAACTACTTTTCGATTATATCGACCTTGAAAGATTTCTAAGTCCATATCATCAATTTTTAAATTGATTTCCTCGATTGCTTTTTTTAATACGTTTTTCTTTAAATCTTTATATTCATAACTTCCTGGTGCACCCAACCATTCTTTAAATTCATCTGGTGTACCTTGTAAGATAGCGATTGAATTAGAACCGTCTTTATCACATTCACGCATTAGTTTGTAAAGCAAAATAGAATATTTACTTCTAAGTTTAACAGTATCTAAAAGCAAGTACTGAGTGTAATTATTTTTAAGACCTAATAGGTAAGGTGAAAGGTCTTTAGATAATAGTAATTCAACCCTTCCATTCTCCCAATATTTGGATTGCATTACCCAACTTGTTTGAGTAATTGACCGTTCTACATCGTTGTAGATTACAACTCTTTTAGTACCTAAAGAGTCAAGATTCTTTGCTAGGTCGCTATAAGTAGTACCACTCCTTTTCAAATTTAGTACATTTGTCAATTCATACATGGAGGTTTTAACGGTTATAAATTCATCATCATCTGGTTTTATTTTAGAAATAATGAAGTCCATTATCTTTAATTCTCTAGCTGTTAAGTCATGTCTTGCCTTAGTAATCAAATCATTTGCTTCGGCTACATAATAGTATTGTTGTTTCTCGTATTCATCTAAAGCAAAATTACGATCATTTCTCCAAATATAGTTTTGTTTTTTCGTCATTATTTTCCTTCTTTCAAACATGTAATGATAGTATGTTAAAGTTATTATATTTAATAAGAGATAAAAAATCAACTTTTTTTATTTTTCACCCCCCAGTCGTGAAGTTTTCACCCCCCAGTCGTGAAGTTTTCACCCCCCAGTCGTGAAGTTTTCACCCCCCAGTCGTGAAGTTTTCACCCCCCTATGTAGTCGATAGAAGCCGTGGTTGAGCTTTTCTTACTTCCCTAAGTATTATAAAGTATTTATAAATAAAAAGAAATATAAAGCGCGCGCAAGAGCGTCTGTTTTGTTTTTATTTATTTAAAATATAAACAACAAACGAAAGAAAAATAAAAAGGTAAATTTCTGACGAAATTACCTAAGTACATTTTAAGGGGCAAGCCCCCTTTTCTCTCCGAGAAAATTCCCCCAAGTTCAAAAGATGCTGAAGAGGAAAATAAATGGGGTATTCATGTTTTTGATTGCCAAAATTGACATCAAACGCAAGACAAACTGACCATCATATCGTTAAATACCCCTTAAAAACGATTTTAGGCCCTTTTAAGCAACTTTAGATAAAAACTTGAACAATTCTACTCAGGATATCTAAAAAGCCTTACAGACGATTTTGAGACGTTATATAACCATATTACATTTTTAAGACCTGTCATGCTATAAATTACTAGCTGCCACTTCATCTGTAAATGGTTTGACCGTGATAAAAATGACAGCAAGCCTAGCTTATCACTACTTTAGGCACGCTTCGCGTGCTCATGGCGCATACGCGCCTGTGCATAGTGGGCGCTTCGCGCTTCTAAAGCTTCAAGGTATCATCTACCAAATCACCTATATCCAACATTACATCCGGAATAAAATCATCCATACGCTGACGTTCTGCCTCTTTAGCCTCATCTTGCGCTATCCGTTCTGCCTCTTTAGCCTTATCTTGCGCTATCCGTTCTTTTGTTGCCTCAACATAATCAATAACCTGTGATACTTGGCCACCAGCATCATCTTTATCCGTACCCATCACAATCGATAACTTCGCAAGTTCACGAATAATAAAATCACGTTCATACTGTCGATTAGACAATAAGACCCTCGCACTGTGTCTCAAAATGTAAATTTTGTCTTTCTCTAAAATCTTCATAATCCTAACCCCTGTCCATTTTCATTTTCTAAAAGATTGTCCATTTCAAGCATTAACTCTTGAACATTTTCATCAGTCACAGGAACATAAGGCTCTACTTTTTTTTCAACCGCGGACGGTCTCAAAGCTCCGCCTCTTACTTGTTGTAAAATATAAGTCCATTTATTCGCCAATTGCGATTTAAGAGCATTTACACGTTCCATAGTTTCATCTGCAAGTCGTTTCAACCTAGAAGCCTCTACAAGCGTCTCAGAAGCCTCTGTGAGCTTCCTAGTGGCTTCTATGGACTTTTTATTGACTTCAACCTCTTTCACTACCAGAAGCGCTCTATCGCGTTCTAACGATCGCTCACGAACGCTTACTTTGCCCTCGCGGTCAATAATTGCCAATTTTTGTTCTTTGAACTCGTTAACACTTTGATTGAACTCTTTAACTCTATTATAGTATTTCACATCACGATTAGCTAATTTTTCTGCTTTGTCGCTTAACTCATCTTCTCGCAAATCTAATTTATCTTCTCTCGCGTCAATCTCTTTTTCACGTTCAGCAATTTCTTGCATGAGTTTTTCACGTTCTTTTTGCATGATTTCAAAATCACGTTGAGACAATCCGTTCGTCTCCCCACCACCACGCTCAAAATTCATGCTTACATGATTCTCTTTAAGATTTTTCAAAAAGTCTGTCTGATATTGCTTTAATCGCGGTTTAGATATAATCGCTTTTGCGTTCAGCTTTCCGTCCTCAATCGGAACAAAATCAAAATGCAAGTGCATATTCGTTTCGTCTTTATGAATTACTGCGCTTATCACATTATCTTCACCAAATTTATTTTTTAACCATTCGTAAGAATCACGTAATACTTGTTCTTGCTCGTCCTCGCTCATATCAAGCACTTTACCGCTTAACTGTACAGTCGCCTCAACCATTCTAACCGCGTCCTTACGCACGCCTTTTGTTCCACCTTTACGTTCATTCTCAATCACATCATTTACAGACGTTTGAAACTTACTATCAGCTTTTTTTAAAAATACATTATCAGACGTCCGACTGTCGTCTATCCGTTCATTCGAATGTTTTTGACCGGGTACACGTTCATTGTGTCGTTGCAATCCATTTACTGCAGTATCATTCGCTTTGTGTTTTTCAAAATGCAATGACACTCCACTTGTTCTTGTATCTAATTTCATAATATCAACTCTTTCAATTTGTTCACTTATCTAATTTCATAATATCATTTTATTTGTTCGAAGTATAGCACCCTATACTTCGCTTCGCAAAGTGGGTGCTCTCCGAGGGTAAACTCACTACGTTCGTTTTGTTCGCTCCGCTCACTTTCACGCGTTCCGCGTGATTAAAATAGTTCATTGATATAT
>SAAR01000030.1 GCA_009916335.1 Erysipelotrichia bacterium
GTGGATCCAGTAGAACCTGATAAGACAACACCAGCAGATACAAGTAAAAAAGAAGTGAAAAAGGTAGATACAGGAGATACAACAAACACAAGTGGATTATTAGCATTAATGGGTGTAGCGATTGTGTTAGGTGGAGCAAGTATTGTATCAAGAAGAAGATTAAATAAGTAAGAATATATATTTAAAGATGATGAGTGAAATACTTGTCATCTTTTTTTGAAACATAATCGTGACTTAAGATGAATAAAAATGACTTAAAATGAATAATTTTTATTGACTTTATGAAAGTGAGGTTATATAGTAAAGATGTAAAGAAAAGAGGTAAGGTTATGAGTGATCGAAGGATTAATATTGATGGTGTGCAAAATGCTGAAGTATCAAAACCGATTCCTTGTGAGAAAACACCACAAGAACAATTAGCAATTATGGAACAGTATACTAAGGTTCATCAATTATATACAGGAAAAGATAAAGCATATCGAGAAGTGAATTGTCTAAAAGTGATTTTCCCAAGACTATTTCGTTCTATTCAAGAAGATGATTTAATTGCTGGACGCTTAGATTTTTTACCGATTGGTTTTGGCTCTGTTACAAGTGTTGGTGGTGTAGGTCATTATTGTGTTTTTCACAAATTGAGAGCATTTAAAACTTTGCTTGAAAAAGAGGAAGATAAGAAAAGAGTCGATGTGTTATATGATTATTGGTTAGAGCATGATGTAAAAGCTTTGTATTGTTATGATGTGTTAAATGAAACAACAACAGGACGTTTTATTGATTGTCAATATCCTTATATGGCGACAGCACGATTAAGTGGAATGATGCTAGATTATGAAAAATTGATGACACTTGGTGTGAATGGAATCATTGATTTATTAAAAAGTAAAACAAAAAATGCGTTTATTGATGCCTCTATTGAAACAATGTATTTGTTTAAGGAAGTTATTGAAAAACAAATTTGTTTAGTAAATGAACAAATGCAATTAACCAGTGATAAACAAAGACAACAAGATTTAACACTAATGGCGAATGACTTAGCATATATTAAAGAACATAAACCTGTAACTTTTCATCAAGCACTACAATTGTTTTGGTTATATGCATTGTGTGCTGGTTGTATTAATTATGGACGTATGGATATTGTTTTAGGTCCATTCTTAAAAAAAGATATTGATCATCATATAATTAGTGAGGAAGATGGCTATCGTTATATTAAATCATTATGGAAAATGATTGAAAATCGCCGTACTACTGTCAATGGACGTATTATCGTTGGGGGAAAAGGGCGTAAAAATGTAGAAGCATGTGATTTGTTTACGAAAATTTGTTTGCGTGTCTGCAAAGATACACGCTATGTAGAGCCACAGTTTACTTTGCGTTTTGATGCTAATACTGCTGATGAAATTATGGATATGGCATATGAGTGTATTGCTAGTGGAGCTACCTATCCAACTTTATATAATGATGATGTCAATGTAGAAGCGGTTTCCTATGCGATGAATGTGGATAGAAAACTAGCAGAACAGTATGTACCTTTTGGTTGTGGGGAATACGTCATTCAAGCAAAAAGTGTGGGAACACCTAATACATTGTTAAATCTAGTAAAAATTATGCAGATTGCAATGAATGAAGGAAAAGATCCAATGGATAATGTGTATAAGGCAGGAGCGGTGAAGTTGAAACCACTTCATGAATTAAAAACATTTGATGATTTATACAATCAATATAATCGCTTATTAGATTACTATATGGATTTAAGTGTTCATGATCAAGCGTACAGTTATGAAGTGATGAATCGTGAAGTATCATTTTTATTCAGTTCAATTTTAATGGACGATTGTATTCATAGAGGAAAAGCATTATTAGATGGTGGTGTGCAGATTTTAGGTGGTACTAATGAAACATATGGAAACATTAATGCAAGTGATGCTATGTATGCGATTAAAACTCTTGTGTATGAACAAAAGAAATATACATTAAATGAATTAAATGAAGCTGCCTTACATGATTATATTGGTTATGAACAAATCCTTAAGGATATTCTTGCTTTGCCTAAATATGGAAATGATATAAAAGAAGTAGACGATATGGCAAATGAAATGTATGAATATGTTGCGAAAGGAATACGAGAACGGGGTATTCAGTATGGGTTAGGCTACTATTTAATTGTGATTTCTAATAATCAAACAAATACGGATTGGGGAAAACAAACACATGCTTCATTAGATGGAAGAAGAAAAGGTGTTTATATGAATCCTGCCAATAATCCACAAGGAGGAGCCGCAAAAAATGGCCCTACAGCTGTTTTAAATTCCTTAGCCAAATTTGATGCTAGATACCATGGTGGAAGTGTACAAAACATTAAATTTACACCACGCATGATGCATGAGGATAAAGAGAAGGTAAAACTATTGTTTAAAACATATTTTGCTAAAGGTGGTTGTCAGTTAAT
This sequence comes from Erysipelotrichia bacterium, assembly GCA_009916335.1. The sequence goes on from SAAR01000030.1 coordinate 2,450, forward strand.
GGTTACTTGTGTGGATCATGGGGTATTAGAAGATGCACAAAAAAATCCTGAAAAGTATCCAGATTTAATTGTTCGTGTGGCAGGGTATAGTGCTGTGTTTGTGAATTTGACAGCAGATATTCAAGAAGAATTGATGAGTCGTGTATTGTATGATTAATGTATCTAATATTGAACGTTTTGCCACACATGATGGACCAGGTATTCGTACAACTATTTTCTTAAAAGGGTGTCCTTTGCATTGCCCTTGGTGTGCCAATCCTGAAACATGGAGCGTACAACCTGTTCTAATGCATAATGAAAGTAAATGTGTACGATGCCAAAGGTGTAAAGCTCTTTGTTTACCACAGGCAATTACTTTTACCCCAGCCTTTCATTTAGATGCAAACAAATGCAATGCCTGTAAAGAATGTGTGAATACTTGTTTAAATAATGCTTTATCTATTGTTGGAGAAGCAATGTGTATTAAAGATATTTTGGCTGAAATAAAAAAAGATGATGCGTATTATCAAACAAGTAATGGTGGTATTACTTTATCAGGAGGAGAGCCACTTTATCAAAAAGAAGTACTTGCGTTATTAAAAGCATTGAAACAAGCTCAATATCATGTAGCAGTAGAAACAACAGGACAGTATCCATTAGCGTGGCTTAAGCAAGTAGAACCATATATTGATTTGTTTTTATTTGATGTGAAACATATAGATGAAATAAAATTAAAACAAGTCATTGGGGCTGATTTATCTTTGATTCGTAATAATTTAGCTTATTAATCAAAACACTGTGCTAATAAAGTCATCATTAGAACGCCTGTTATTTATAATTTCAATGATGAAGAAACGGTTCTTTTAAGTATTATTAAGCAGACAAAGGAATATGGTTTTTGCGAAATAGATTTATTGCCTTACCATTCATTAGGAAAAAATAAATGGCATGATTTAAAAAAAACATATGCTTATGAAGATGAAAAAATGATGGATAAAGAAGAATTGATAAAATATAAGCAATATGGAGAAAAGATTCACTTAACAGTAAAAATTGGTGGTTAAGTTTTTATAAAGAGAGAGAGGAACAACATGAAAACAAAGGATCCAAGAAAACAAGCAATTTTAGATAGTTTAAAAGGAGGTTTGATCGTATCTTGTCAAACACAAAAAGATGAGCCTATTTATACACCTGATATGGTATTAAAGATGGCTGAGTGTGCAAAATGGGCAGGAGCAGTAGGATTAAGATTAAATTCGCCAGAACAGATTAAGCAAGTAAAAGACGCTAATTTAGGTTTGCCAATTATTGGTTTATACAAAGTTTGGCATGATGATACTTATGTATTTATTACTCCAACAATGAAAGAAGTTGATGCGATTGTTGAGGCAGGAGCTGATATTATTGCGATTGATTGTACTGCAGAAGTAACACATGAAGGAACACAAGCGTGGGATTTAATCAAAGAGGTGCGTAAAAAATATCCAGATCATTTAATCTTTGCGGATTGTTCAACGATTGAAGAAGCAAAGCGAGCATCAGCGAATGGGGCAGAAATTGTCGCACCTACTTTGTATGGGTATACAAAAGAAACACAACATGCAGAAGGGGCTAACTTTAGAATGGTTGCTGATATGTGTAGAGAAATTGGTGATGATGCATGTGTCATTATGGAAGGGCATTTATATACACCAGAAGATGCCATGAAATGCATTTTTATCGGTTGTCATTCAGTAGTAGTTGGTTCTGCTATTACACGCCCTCACTATGTCGCAAAACGTTTTGTCGATTGTTTGAGTAAGTATCAAGATGATTGGCGTAAGGTAGAAAAAGCACATCATACAAACGAGTTAAAATAAAAACAGATAAAGAAGGTCTATGATAATGAGTGTGATAAGTTATCCCTTATTTTTGATTAGAGCTTCTTTTTCTTTGCGTTTTCATTGTTTTATTGCATATTCTCTTTTCAAAGCACTGCGTTTATCATCAAAACATTCATAATACATGAGTTGTACAGGTATTCGGCCTTTGTATATTTTGCCTCACTATCTTGATTGTGGGTATTGATTCATTTGTTTAAAATAATAGTATGGTCCACATAATAAGGATAATCATTGCATTTATGGTAGTTTTTTTGTTAAGTGTTAAATATATGATTCTTAAAGTGCCAAATACATCAATGAAAAAGTGCCAAATACATCAACAAAAAACAGCCAAATACATCAATGAAAAAGTGCCAAATACATCAATGGATATAACATCTATGATAATAATATGATAAGTTATCCCTTATTTTTGATTAGAGCTTCTTTTTCTTTGCGTTTTAATTGTTTTATTGCATATTCTCTTTTCAAAGCACTGCTTTTATCATCAAAGCACTCATAATACACGAGTTGTACAGGTCTTCGTGCCTTTGTATATTTTGCTCCACTACCTTGATTGTGGGCATTGATTCGTTTGTTTAAATCGGTAGTCCAGCCTGTATAATAAGTATGATCAGTGCATTCTAACATGTACACATAATTTTTTTTCATCATTTTTTCCTTTTTTTTATTTTAGCATATTTATGATGAACAGGAACAGTGAAAATGTTATAATAAGAAAAGAAAAAAGTAGGTTGATATAATTGAAAAAAATCATTATTGGTATGCTAGCACACGTTGATGCTGGCAAGACAACATTAACAGAAAGTATGCTCTATTTATCAGGGGCAATTCGTAAATTAGGTAGAGTAGATCATAAAGATGCTTTTTTAGATTATGATGCACAGGAGCGAAATCGAGGAATTACGATTTTTTCCAAACAGGCATCTTTTCAATATCAAAATTGTGAAGTAACGATGATTGATACACCAGGGCATGTGGATTTTTCCGCAGAGATGGAAAGAACATTACAGGTGTTGGATTATGCTATTTTGCTAATTAATTCTTTAGATGGTATACAAGCACATAGTGAAACAATTTGGCAATTGTTGAAACACTATCAAATTCCCACTTTTATTTTTGTGAATAAAATGGATATTACACATTATGATAAAGCACAGTTAATGAAAGAACTAGAACAAAAATTAGATCATGGTTGTATTGATTTTAGTGTGGATAAGCAAGAGCGTGATGAAAAAATTTCTTTATGTGATGATGCACTTTTAGAACGTTATCTTCAAGATCAAAACATGGATGAGGAAATGATCAGTGAGATGATTTGTCAAAGAAAGATTTTTCCTTGTTATTTTGGTTCTGCATTAAAGCTAGAAAACGTTGATGACTTATTAAAGGGCCTACTTACCTATACAAAAGAAAAAGCGTATCCACAAGAGTTTGGGGCAATTGTGTATAAAATCACACATGATGCACAGGGGAATCGTTTAACCCATATGAAAATTACTGGTGGGAGTTTAAAAGTAAAAACAAAATTAATGGAAAATGAAAAAGTAGATCAGCTAAGAAAGTATTCAGGCAGTAAATTTGTAAGTGTAGAGGAAGTGTTTGCAGGAGAAGTTTGTGCTGTAAAAGGTTTGCGTCATATTTTTTTAGGGGAAGGTTTAGGAATGGAAACAAATAGTAAACCACCTGTATTGTCATCTTATATGAATTATCATATTAAACTAGCAAAGAAAGATGATGTTCATGTAGCCTATAAAAATTTAGTGCAGTTAGCACAAGAAGATCCACAATTACATGTACATTATCATACACAAAGCAATGACTTATCCATACAATTAATGGGTGAGGTACAAATTGAAGTATTAAAACAGATCGTGAAAGAACGTTTTAATATGGATATTGATTTTGATGAAGGTCGTGTTATTTATAAAGAAAGTATTATAGAAACGATAGAAGGGGTAGGTCATTATGAGCCATTGCGTCATTATGCAGGGGTGCATTTATTGCTAGAACCAGCTGCTTTAGGAAGTGGCATTCAATTTAGTAGTGCTTGTTTAGAGGATACTCTAGCAAAACACTGGCAAAGACTAATTCGTTTACATGTTTGTGAAAAAGAGCATCTTGGTGTTTTAACTGGATCACCAATTACAGATATTAAAATTACACTATTAGCAGGAAAAGCACATTTAAAACATACTGAGGGTGGTGATTTTAGGGAAGCAACCTATCGTGCGATTCGACAAGGGTTAAAAGCAACACGTTCCATTTTATTAGAACCATACTATCATTTTCGCCTTGAAGTACCAACTTCTTCTTTGAGTAAAGCAATTTATGATTTAGAACTCATGAAGGCTAGTTTTCATATACAGGATCGTAATGGGGCAAGTATCCTAGAAGGAAAAGCACCTGTTGCGAAAATGCAAAATTATCAAAGTCAACTAATCACTTACACAAAAGGGAAAGGTAAGTTATTTTGTATCTTAAAAGGATATGAACCTGTGCGTGAAGATGAGATGGAAACCATCATTGCAAAGATAAACTACGATAGTGAAAGAGATGTTGAAAATCCTACAGGTTCTATTTTTTGTAAGCAAGGAGCAGGTTTTTATGTGCCATGGGATAAGGTGTATGAGTACATGCATATGAAAGCTTGTTGGCAAAAAAAGGAAGAAAGTAATTATGCGAGTGAAAAGCATAATAAGGTTACTATTGATGAAAAGGAATTAGCCAGAGTGATGGAAAGGACATATGGAGTAAATAAAAGCAAGTTAAGAAAAGAAACAGCTCATAGCAATGAAGTAAAAAAAGACTTACAGTATGTGAAACGATTAAAACCATGCTTGCTTGTAGATGGTTATAATATGATTCATTCGTGGGATTTGTTAAAGGAGATTGCAAACGATCATTTAGATGCAGCTAGACATAGGCTGATTCATTTATTAAGCAGTTATCAAGGTTTTAAGAAATGTCTATTGATTTTAGTGTTTGATGCGTATCAAGTAGAAGATAGTAAAGGAACAAGTGAGTATAATGGGAGCATTCATATTATATACACGAAAAAAGCACAGACAGCAGATAGTTATATTGAAAAAGCAAGTCATGATTTAAGTGATCAATATCAAGTCAGTGTTGCGACATCAGATGGTTTAGAACAGCTTATTGTTTTAGGACAAAAAGCAAGAAGGATTTCGAGCCAAGAATTAGAGAAGGAAGTTTTGTATTTAACAAAAACAAATTTAGAAACATATGAAAAACGCAATCAAAAAGGATTTCATCAACCGTTAGCAAAGTTAAGAAAATTAAATGAGGATTAATGTCCTCTTTTTTTAAAATGATTGTAAAAGTAAGGGAGAATAGCGATTATCTTGCTTTTAACGTGCTATAATAATGAACAGTGGAGGTATATTCAATGAAAGAAAAATTAAGAAAAGAAGTTGCTATTAAAGATACATGGGCAACAGAGGATATTTTTGCAAGTGAACAAGATTGGCAAAACGCATTATCAAAGGTAGAAAAGCAATGTGAAAAGTTGCAACAATATCAAGGGAAATTACACAATGCACAAAATTTATTAGCGTATTTGCAAGAGGAGGAAGTGTTAAGTAAACAATTAGATGATGTTTGTGGCTATGCCTCTTTGCGTTCTGATGAGGATACAAGTGATGCACATTGTCAAAGTTTAGAAGATCAAGCTATGGGTATGGCTGTTTTTGTAGGACAAAAATTATCTTTTGCAGAGGTAGAAATCTTGCAATTGAGTGATGAAGAAATAGAGCGTTTCTATAAGGAAGAAAAAGCATTGTTAGTATACCAACGTTTATTAACAAAGTTACGTCTTAATAAAGGACATATTTTAAGTGAAAATGAAGAACGTCTTTTGGCTGGAGCACAAGAAATGGCAAATGCACCAGTGATGATTCATTCGATGATGTGTAATGCCGATATGCAATTTGATGATGCGATTGATGCACAAGGAAATACACATCATGTAAGTAATGGTACCTTTGTTTCCTTATTGCAATCAAGTGATCGAAGTTTGCGTATTTCTGCTTTTAAGCAATACTATCAACAATATGTAAACTTAAAAAATACGAGTGCTGCTATATTAGCAAGTCAAATGAAAAAGTTAAAATTTTATGCGAATGCAAGAAAGTTTAATTCAACATTAGAGGCTGCACTACATTTTACTCAAGTACCACAGAAGGTGTACCATAATTTAATAGAAGCAGTGCATGAAGATATTCATATTTTACATAAATATATGCGTTTGCGTAAAAAAGTAATGGGTGTAGAAAAGTTACATATGTATGATTTGTATGTACCGATTGTTGATGGTTGTGATATGCATATTAGTATTGAAGAAGCAAAACAAAATGTATTGGCATCTACCGCTCTATTAAAAGAAGAATACCAAACAACACTTGAAAAAGCATTTAATGAGCGTTGGATTGATGTGTATGAAAATAAAGGAAAACGCTCAGGGGCATATTCTTCAGGGCAAAATGTACACCCTTTTGTCTTGCTTAACTATCATCATACATTAGATAGTGAATTTACATTAGCTCATGAAATGGGACATGCAATGCATTCTTATTTATCCACAAAATATCAGCCTTATGCAGACCATCGTTATGTAATCTTTGTTGCAGAGGTAGCTTCAACTTGTAATGAAGCTTTATTAATGCATTATTTAAGAGAACATACACAAGATAAAAAGGTACAGGCGTATTTAATCAATTATTTCTTGGAGCAATTTAGAACGACTTTATATCGTCAATGTATGTTTGCAGAATTTGAATGGAAAGTAAATACGATGATTGAAAATAAAGAAACATTAAGTGCAGATACCCTTTCTAAGTTGTATCATGAACTAAATGTATTCTATTATGGGGAAGATGTAGAAGTTGATGAACTCATTGATATAGAGTGGTCAAGAATTCCACACTTTTATATGAATTATTATGTTTATCAATATGCGACAGGTTTTAGTGCTGCAATGGCTCTTTCTAAGAAGTTGATTGCACAAGAAGAAGGAGCAGTAGAAAACTACTTATCATTCTTAAAAGGTGGTTGTTCAAAAACACCAATTGCGTTATTAAAAGAGGCAGGTGTGGATATGGAAAGTGTACAACCGATTCATGATGCATTAGCATTGTTTGATCAGTTAATTGATGAATTAGATACATTATTAGATGAAATCAAGCATAACTAGAATATGGCTTATTTTACTGCTTATTTCGTAGTAAAGTTTGTTTATCTCTCTTGTTTCTTTCTCTTTTCCTTTATATAATAAAAGTAGAAAGAAATAGGGGACAATATGATGAAAAAGTTAATGATGTTATTGGTGAGTGTTTTTGCTGTTGTTTTATTATCAGGTTGCAGTGAGGACAGTACGCCAAAGAAATGTGTTTGTAGTGGTGTAATTGATGGAGTCAATGAAACATTGGTTTTTGAAGGAGAGGGAGATAAGCTTGTTAAATGGAGTGAAAAAGCACTGATCCCACTATCTTTGCATGGTCTTGATGCACAATCCTATGCGAATGATCCATCACAGCTTGATTTGGATTTAATTAGAGATGCAACGCTTGAATTGATGTTTAATGATACAGATGTGAAAGGTGTTAAAGCAGAGGTTAGTGTAGAGGGAGAAAACATTGTGTTAGACATGGTTGTTGATTATACAAAGGTAGATTTAAAGGCACTAAAAAAAGCTGGTGTTGTAGAGTCTGATCAAGATGAAATTGACTATATTTCTTATCAAGAAAGCATTGAAGTCTATAAAGATATGCATGGACTAAAATGTACAGAAAAGAAGGTAAAATAAGAAGTAAATAAACCATAATGCAATGGTAAAACAAAAGAAGAAGATCACTTCCTACAATTTATAGGAGGTACTTCTTCTTTTTTTGTATTTGAATGTGCGTAAGCGTTTAGTCATCTCTTTCGTTTTTGTAAGTATTTAAATAAGCTTTTAACTTATCTTCTTCCTTTTGTGGCATATGGCATTCTCCCATAATGACATGTGGTTTTGTTTTTCCATGATAATCACTGCCACAGGTCATTAATAATTGATGCTCTTTAGCAATTTGATGATAAAAGGCAATTTGTTCATCATTATGATAAGAACTATACACTTCAATCCCATCAATACCTAAAGCAATGATATCTTTCATGAGTTGCTTATCTTCTTTCACGTTATTTCCAGGGTGAGCTAATACAATGAGAGCATTTTGTTTGCGATACTGCTTAATGGCTTCTTCCATCTTCATAAAATGAATAGGGGAATAAGCGATTTTTCCTTTTGCACAATATTCCCAATAAAAATCAACCAAAGGCGATACACTATGTGTACCCCCTGCGAAGTATTCTTTTAAATAAGGATTATTTCGATTTTCTTCATTTTGTAAAGCGACTTCACATACAGATTCTGCTTCATAAATACCATTTGGACATAGGGCATCTAGTGTGGATTGATCAACGATTATCTTCATCTGTTCACGAATATATTGCAAACGCTCTATACCTGCTGTTCTCTCCATTTCGTTAACGCAGGTGTGAATGTTTTTCCAGATAAGGTTAAATGGATCCACAAAATAGCCTAATAAATGAAAATCTTTATCTTGGAAGGAACAGTCTAATTCAATGGCAGAAATGAGCTTGATTCCTTTAGTGTCATAGTGATCATGATACGCTAGACAAGTATTATGATCTGCAATGGCAATCGTTTCTAGTTTGTTTTGTTTGGCGATATTGATTAATTCTTGTACTTCTTTTTCGCCATCTAGGGAGTGTTTAGAATGCATGTGTAAATCAATTGTGTTCATTATTTTATTCCTTTCTTTCATCGACTTCAATAATCTTGTCGATGTTAATCCTTTCTTTATCTTCTTTTGTCAAATAATCACAGATGAGTGCATCAAATGCTTGAAAAGGGGCATATTGAAAATGGGCAGTGCGTGAAAATTTACTTTGATCACTTAGCAAAATCGCTTGTTTACTACGTTGCAAGACAAGTTGGTTCATGGCTAATTCATCACCAATCATATTGGCAGGTCCATCAATTCCAAGACAGCCGTCCATGCCAAATATACATAAATCAAAATACATACAAGCGAGCATTTTTAAGGTGTATTCACCCACTGTGCGTTTTCCTTGCTTAGATAGTTCTCCTCCTAATAAATAAATCTTATGTTCGCTATCACGCAATAAATCAGCTAAATCAAGGGAATTGGTTATGACGGTTATGTTTTTTCTTAAACGCAATAGTTTACCAAGATATAGTGCTGTACTACTAGGATCAATATAGATAAGCATATCATTTTTGATAAAATGAATCGCTGCTTCGGCAATTTTTCGTTTCTTTTCTTTGTTTTCTTGTAAGCGAATATCCATTGGCATATCAATATTGAAACCTCGTAAAGTGGCCCCACCATGTGTTCGATATAAAATCCCTTTTTCTTCTAAAAAAGACAAATCATTACGAATGGTTTCAGCGGACACTTGAAAATCATTAGCGAGGGTTAGAACGTTTAGTTTTTCTTGTTGATAAAGCAATTTTTCAATTTGTAAACGCCGTTCATCATTTGTTTTTGCCATTTTCTTATTTCCTTTCTTCTACATTTATATAGTAACTGTTTTTGCCTGAAAATCACAATACTATTTTAGTAATTTCTTTAAAACAAAAGAAAAAATATTGAAAGTTCAAGAAAAAAGCTTGGGAAATAAAAAAAAGAACAAATTATAACTGTTCTTTAATTTTATCGGTATTTTTAAAATGAAATTTACTTACTTTTTTTAGTGTGTCAAAATCGTATTTTTGTACGAAAGCAACACCTTTTTGATCAACATTTGCTCCTGCTCCTTTAGGGAAGGCAAATGCGTATTGCTTGGACATTTGTTTCATTGCTTCTAAGAAAGTATAACGAGCAATAATTGAACCACATGCAACACTTAAATACTTATTTTCTGCTTTCGTTTCAAAATGAATAGGCTTAACAATCTGTTTTTCGCTTTGTAAATAACGATAATAGCTTTTTTCAGGAGTGAATTGATCAATGATAATGTGTTCACAAGGAAAAGCTAATTTATTTAGTAAATGGATAAATGCTTGATTGTGCAGTTTTGCTTTAATTGCATTCATATTGTTGCTTTCATGGATAAGATTGTATTTAGCATTATCTAATACTAATAAGGAGTATGTTAACACTTCCATTAGTTGAGGGGCAATGTTTTGTATATCTTCATCTTTTAATTGTTTAGAATCTTGAATGTGTAATTGTTTTAGTAGAGGGAGATGTTTTTCTTCCACACAAGTAGCACAAACGACAACAGGACCAAAATAATCACCAGTTCCTACTTCATCACTACCGCATTGTGGATATTGTGCAGATTGTGGTGTTGGCGTTGTTTCTTTTCCACATTGTGCATAAAAATCTGCCCCTTCGCCTTGAAAAACCACTTTTCCTGATAGATAAGCAGTTATGGTACAATCACTTGTTTTTATTTGGTAAAGGGCATAGGGTGGTGTTTTACATTCCTTTGCATCTAGTGTTTTTTTTAAGTGCAACATGGCTTCTTTACTCATTGTTTTTGTCTGTGTACTCATTGTTCACCTCGCTTCTTTATTTTAACAAATTTACAAGAAAGTTGCATTAACTATTTCGATGCATTAAAATATAGTACGAGGTGAACTTATGTTATTTCCTACGCAATTTACTTATGTAGTTATGATGATCGCAATTGCTATTCTTATTTATTGCACTTATAAAGGATACAAAGATGGTTTTGTGATGAAACTATGCGAATTGTTATCAACAATGCTTTGTGTGCTTTTAGCATGGTTTTTATCAGGAAAACTATCTGGTAGCGTCGCTTTGTTTCCAAAAGATTACAGCTTATTTGGAGAAACGATTTTAAATAGTCCTATTTATCAAATCATGAATCGTTTTTTCTTATTCTTATTGTTATTTATTATCGCAAGAATCGTAATCATTTTTATACGCCCTATTTTTCGCTCGATTAACTGGGTACCTTTTGTTGGGGGAGTTAATAAATTACTCGGTTCAATCCTAGGCTTTTGGCAAGGATTTGTTATTTTAATAGTGATTACGTTTGTATTTAGCTCTCCTTTATTTGCCAATGGCGATGTGGTATTAAAAAATAGTCATCTATCGATTGTGAAAGATGTCTATCGTAGTGTGATGATCGCTTTTGATGATCAATTTGAACGGATTGAAAGCGTACAGAAAATTGTAACCCCTTCTTCACAACTATTAGATAGTGATGTGGAAAATATAAAAGCATGGTTAGTATCACAAGGTTTTAGTGAGGAAGAACAAATCGAAGTGATGGAGTTAATCAAACAAAGAAATGGACAATAAAATGAAAGAGAATTATACAAATTTAGAATTTCAAAGTATTAAAGAGGCAGTTGCGAAAAACTGTTCTTTTTCCCTTGGAGTACAATATATTTTAAACGAAAACGCTCATTTTAATTATTTATGGGCAAAAAGAGAAAATACAAGAGGAAAAGAAGCGTTAAAGTTATATTCAGCGTATCGCTCTTTTAACTTTGCTGGGGTGTATGATATTACAAATAGTATTATGTTGATTGATAAAGGGGGAGTCGTATCTCCACAAGAACTTTATCAAATTGCCTCTTTTTCTAAGGCTGTTTTACACATACAAAAATATATGCAGGCAAGTGAAATCGAAACACCAGCGATTGCTGATTTAGTGGATTCCTTATCGACACAGAAAAATATTATTGCGGAAATTGAAAAGTGTATTTCTAATGCATATGAAATCATGGATAGTGCTTCTGTGGAATTAAAGGGGATTCGTAAAGCAATCACACAATGCGATCAAAAAATTGCTCAAACGACACAATCGATCATTACCAAATATGCAGGTATTTTGATGGATAGTATTACGGCAACACGAAATAATCGAACTTGTGTGTTAGTAAAAGCGAGCGATAAACATAAAATTCGTGGATTTATCCATGGGGAAAGTGCTTCTGGACAGGCTGTGTATGTTGAACCAGAAATCTTATTGCAGTTAAACAACCAATTACAATCTTTACAAGCAAAAGAAAAAGAAGAAGAAGAGCGTATTTTGCGTGCGTTATGTACATTGATTATGCCACAGACACATGCTTATTTAAGTGATCTTGATACGATGACAATTTTAGATGCTTTGTTTGCGAAAGCAAAATGGGCATATGAGCGTTGTGGTGTGTATGCGAGCATTGAAGAAAAAGGGACACGTTTATATTTTAAAGATGCACGACACCCTTTGATTGATGAAGAAAAAGTAGTTGCAAATACCTATGAAATTAAACCACCGTATCATCATTTGCTCATTACTGGTTCCAATACAGGAGGGAAAACAGTAACACTTAAAACAATCGGTTTATTTACGGTTTTAACCTATGCTGGTTTTCCTGTATTATGTGAAGAAGCGATCGTTCCTTTCTTTGATGGTGTTTATGTGGATATTGGTGATGCACAATCCATTGTAGAATCCTTATCTACATTTTCTGCTCACTTATCGAAACTAGCCCATATTTGTGAAGTAGCGAGTGATCATTCGTTAGTCTTATTAGATGAATTGGGTAGTGGTACGGATCCTAATGAAGGAGAATGTTTAGCGATTGCAACGCTAGATTATTTTAGAGAGCATAACATTATGTGTATTGCGACAACCCATTATTCTAAATTAAAAGAGTATGCGAAAAATAAAGAGGATATTTTATTAGCCTCTGTGGCTTTTGATATTGAAAAAATGCAACCTACATATCGTTATTTAGAAGGTTATTCAGGGGTGTCGAATGCCCTTGAAATTGCCCTTAGGTATCATCTGAAAGCGGATATTATTGAAAAGGCACGTCTTTTAAAAGAAACAAATAAAAGTGAAAGTCAGCGTTTAATGGAGAAATTAGATGAAGATTTTATGCGTATTCATCAAAAAGAAGAATCCTTACAAGAAATGCAAGAACAACTGATAAAACAAAAACAACAATTGATTGATGAACAAAAACAATTTACATTACAAAAGGATAAAATATTAAGTGATGCAAAAGAGCAGGCTGCCTTGATGATCGAGGAGGCAAGTGAAAAAGCAAAACAGGTAATTCGTGAGTTAAAGCAGTTAAAAGGGAATGTAAAAGAGCATGAAATCATAGCGATTAAAGCAAAACTAAAACAAAAAGAAGAAGATGAGGTAGAAAGTGAAGTCGTTCATCAATTTAAAGAGAAGGATTATGTGAAGTTAAAAGGTTTAGATTATCATGGGGAAATCATTGCCATGAAAGGAAATCGTGCGACTGTACTTGCCAATGGAATGAAGATGAATGTGAAAGTAAGTGAGTTAGCTTTAACGCATCGTCCTAATATTAAAAAAGTAGTGAGCCATACTTCAAAACGTACTAGTTCATCAAGAGTCAGTAGTGAATGCAATGTAATAGGTATGCGTGTAGAAGAAGCATTAAGTGTGATTGATAAGTATTTAGATAGTGCTATGTATGCGAAGATGTATCAAGTGCGTTTAGTGCATGGACATGGAACAGGGGCATTGCGTAAAGGTATTCATCAATATTTAAAGCGTAATAAACATGTGGACTCTTATCGTTTAGGAGGCGAAGGAGAAGGTGGTTTAGGAGCGACTGTTGTCAGTTTAAAGCATGGTGATAAAAATGGCTAATATGGCAAAAATTGAAGATAAGTTAGCACTATTACCTAGTAAACCAGGTTGTTATTTAATGAAAGATGAACATGGTAAAATTATTTATGTGGGAAAGGCAATTAAATTAAATAATCGTGTTCGTTCTTATTTTCGTGGTGTTCATGATTTTAAGACAACCAAACTCGTTGCCCATATAGATGATTTTGAATACATTGTATGTGGTAGTGAAAAAGAAGCGTTATTGATGGAAATCAATTTGATTAAAGAACATACACCACAATATAATATTATGTTTATGGACGATAAGAGCTATCCTTATATTAAACTATCCAAAGGAAAAGCTCCCCTATTATCAGTAGTACGAAATAATAAAGATAAAAAAGCGTATTATTATGGTCCTTTTCCTAATTCTAGTGCTGCATGGGATACAAAAAACTTGTTGAATAAATTATATCCCCTTCGTAAATGTAAAAAGATTCCGAAAAAAGCTTGTTTATATTATCATTTAGGACAATGTTTAGGACCTTGTATTCAAGATGTTGATGAAGCAGTGTATGAAAAGATGGCAAGTGAAATTCGTAAATTTTTAAGAGGCGATACGAAAGAAATATTAACAACTTTAAAAAAGGATATGCAAAAGGCAAGTGATGAATTAAATTTTGAAAAAGCACAAGAGATTCATGAATTGATTCAATCTATTGAACATATTAGTGCTTCACAAAATGTGATGTTTAAAGATCGTAAAGATCGAGATGTTTTTGGTTACTATTTTGATAAAGGGTATATATGTATTCAAGGTTTTTTATTAAGACAAGGAAAAATTATTGAACGTAATTTTTCGATTACCCCGATTGTAGAAGAAGTAGAAGATGCATTTGTTTCTTACATTTTACAATACTATGAAAATAATCCATTACCACAAGAAGTTCTATTACCACAAGGTTTGCATGTGGACTTGAATGAGTATTTAGATTGTTCTGTTCATGTGCCACTTCGAGGCGAGAAGAAAAAATTAGTGGATATGGTATTAGAGAATGCGAAAAATGCTCATATCAATAAATTTGAATTAGTAAAACGTAAAGATGATGAAAAAGAAGAAGCGATGTTGCAACTATCCACCTTGTTGAAAAAAGAGATTCATACGATTGAGATTTATGATAATTCACATATCGCAGGTAAGTTTAATGTATCTGGTATGGTTGTCTTTGAAGATGGTTTACCGAATAAAAAAGAATATCGTTTGTATAAGCTACAAGGGTATCGTAGTGATTTAGATTCGATGAAAGAGGTTGTTTATCGCCGTTATCTGCGTTTATTGAAAGAACAGAAAAAACAAAATGACTTGTTGTTAGTTGATGGTGGTTTTTTACAAATACAGGCAGCGAAGGAAATTTTAGATGCATTAGAAATTGATATTACTCTTGCTGGATTAGTGAAAGATGATAAGCATCGGACCAGTAATTTAATGGACGTTGATGGTAATATTATAGATATTAAAAAAGATAGTCCTTTGTTTTTTTTATTAACACAAATGCAAGATGAAGTACATCGCTTTGCGATTACCTATCATAAGAATTTGCGTAAGAAAGCCCAGACAAAATCCATCTTAGATGAAGTAGAGGGATTAGGAGAGGTGCGTAAGAAAAAGATATGGCAGCACTTTAAAAGCTTAAAAAATCTAAAGGAAGCAAGCGTTAGTGATATTGCACAAGTAGTCCCTACACAAGTGGCAGAAAACATTTATGCTCTGTTACATGACACACAAGAATAAAAGTAACATAGTATGTATCAGGAAGGTGTCTTAAGTGAAAGTGTTAACGCCAAAAGAAAAACAGATTTTTGATCTGTTGATTCAAAATTATAGTACCAAAGAGATTGCCTACTATTTAGGCATTTCTGATAAGACGGTGCGTAATCATATTTCTAATGTACTGCTTAAATTAGGTGTCAAAGGCAGGGCACAAGCAGTGGTAGAATTGATTAAGCTAAATGAAATTGATATTTATTAACTAAGAGATGGTGCAAGATTAAATGTACCATTTTTTTGTTTGCCTATACATAGTGATGATTGTTTCATAGTATAAAACAGGAGGTAAGAAATGAAAGATATTGAAAAGCAATTGACGATTAGTTCAATTAAAGTACAGGCATTTAAAAAGATTTTGCCACTGCAAGAAGCATTTGTGAAAGGAACGATTTATGTGGACTTATACAAACCATTTGCTCCTAGAAGAAAAGGTGTTGATTATGAAAGATAAACAACAACTATTGAAGGAAATTATGATGTATGATTTTGCACTACAAGAGGCTTCTTTATTTCTTGATTTGCATAAAGAGGATCCAGAGGCTAAAAAGTATTACGATTGCAATAAAAAGTTATTACAGATGAGTAAGCAAGAATATGAGCGTTATTATGGCTTGTTAAGTAATCGTAGTATTTATAATCAAGATTATGCAAGTTATGTGGAAACAAGATGGCCTTGGGAAAATGAGGAGGTAGAGTAGTTATGTGGGTGTATGAAAAGAAATTACAATTTCCTGTGAATATCAAAGAACCAGATGCCAAAGCTGCACAAGTGATTATCTCACAATTAGGTGGACCTGATGGAGAAATGGCGGCTGCTCTGCGTTATTTATCGCAACGTTATACGATGCCATGGACAGAAATGAAGGCATTGTTAACGGATATAGG
>SAAR01000318.1 GCA_009916335.1 Erysipelotrichia bacterium
GATCATGATTTGGCGAGATACCATGGTCGATGGAATTCGCATGATGGCTGCTAATAAAGGAAAAGTTATGGCAGCAGGGATTTTAGGAAAAGTAAAAACAGTGATGCAGATGTTAGCGATTATCGTTTGTTTTTTAAACAATCTACCATTTGCTTTATTGCCTTTCCCAATGAGTGATTTCCTTGTTTGGAGTGCTACTTGTGTTTCTGTATTATCAGGGATCGCTTATTTCAATCAAGCAAAAGATATTTTATTGGAGAGTAAATAATATGAAAGAGCTAGTCGCAATTTTAAGAAAAAAGCAATATAGCATTGCTTCGATTGAAAGTTTAACGGCTGGACTTTTTTCTGCTAAAATAGCTGAAGTGCCACACGCTTCAGCTGTTTTAAAAGGTGGGTTAGTAACGTATATGAGTGCTTGTAAAGTCGATGTATTGCATATTGAACAAACACTCATTGATCAATATGGTGTCATTTCAAAAGAGATTGCGGAAGCGATGGCACGTAAAGGAATGGAACTGTTTCATACGGATATTGTTGTTTCTTTTACAGGAAATGCAGGGCCTGATGTGATGGATAAAAAAGCCGTTGGTTTAGTACATATGGGGATTAATTTTAAAGGCAGTATTCATACATACGAATGTCATTTTAAAGGAGATCGCAATGCAATACGAGAGCAGGCTTGCGAGTATATGAGTAGACAATTAATAAATTTATTGAAATAATTTTAGAAATTTTAAAAAAAAGCATATAAGTTAGTAGGAGGACTTTTTATGGCAACAAAAGTAAAAGAAAAGAAAGTGGAGAATCTTGATCAAAGAGATGTTTTGTTGAATGATACGATTTCGCAAATCGAAAAGCAGTTTGGGAAAGGTTCGATTATGAAGTTAGGCGATCGCAGTAATGTCGATGTCGATGCCATCAGTTCAGGATCGTTGAAGATTGATGAAGCATTAGGGATTGGTGGTTATCCGAAAGGAAGAATCATTGAAATTTATGGACCTGAATCCAGTGGTAAAACAACCCTTGCTTTGCATGCGATTGCAGAGGTGCAAAAAAGGGGTGGTAGAGCAGCGTTTATTGATGCGGAAAATGCGATTGATCCTAAGTATGCATCGAATCTAGGAGTCAATATTGAAGAATTGATTTTATCACAACCTGACAGTGGAGAACAGGCATTAGAAATTACAGAAATGTTAATTCGTAGTGGTGCTATTGATTTAGTGGTTGTCGATTCTGTTGCTGCACTAGTTCCACAAGCTGAATTAGATGGTGAGATGGGTGATGCACAGGTTGGTTTACAAGCACGTTTAATGTCAAAAGCAATGCGTAAATTATCTGGGGTAATGAATAAAAGTGAATGTACTGCTATTTTTATTAACCAGTTAAGAGAAAAAGTAGGGATTGTCTATGGAAATCCTGAAACGACACCTGGTGGTAGGGCATTGAAGTTTTATTCTTCAGTTCGTTTAGATATAAGAAAAAGTGAAGCTATTAAAGTTGGTACAGATATTGTAGGAAATAAAGTCAATGTGAAAATTGTAAAAAATAAGGTTGCACCACCATTTAAGATCGCTTCCATTGAAATTATGTATGGGGAAGGAATTTCCTATACAGGAGAAATTTTAGATATGAGTGTGGATTATGACTTGATTCAAAAAAGTGGTTCATGGTTTTCCTACAACGGAGATAAAATTGGACAGGGGAAAGAAACAGCCAAAGCATATTTAAAAGATCACCCTGAATTAATGAATGAGTTAGCAGAAAAAATTAAAGAGTTGAGAAAACAAAAATAACATACAAAAACACATCATTCATGAAGTGATGTGTTTTTGTTTACTTATTTATCAATTAGTATTTATTAACAGTTGCTAAAACAAAGGAAAAGAAGCATGGCAACAAGTGAAAGTAGCTTTCTTATTGCTTTTTCTATCAAAATTAGTGAGGAATGTCATGGATTTGCAATAAGCCAATGTGAAAATGATTGAATAATTGTGTGAAATCTTGTATCATATATACATGGGTAAAACCACATGGAATTAACCATTAAACATACATAGGAGGATATTATGAATAGTTTAACAACAATCCTCTTATCTAGTGTAGTAGGACTTTTATTGGGAATTATTATCATGGTTGTAATTTCCAAAATGGGTTTGAATAAGAGCAAACATGAAGCGGAATTAACAATTAAAGAAGCAGAAAATAAAGCGGAAACAATTGTTAAGCAGGCAGAAATTGATGGTCGTACACAAACTCATGAGATGAAGATTAATGCAGAAAAAGAAATTAAAACGCGTAAGGACGAATTGATGGAAAAAGAAAACCATCTTTTACGTCGTGAAGATAATTTAAATTTTAGAGATGAAGCATTAACACAAAAAGAAGCACAGCTTGAAAACAAGAATGTGCGTTTATCTGAAAAGTTGTCTATATTAGATGAGAAAGAAAAAGTTTTAGATGCTAAAATTGATGTGCAGGTCGAAGAGTTGGAACGCATTGCATCAATGACAAGTCAGCAAGCTAAACAGGAATTATTTGAAATCGTTGAGAAACGAATGGAAAAGGAAACTTTATCTTATATTAAAGATAGAGAAGATGAAGCAAAGAGTATTGCAGATGAAAAAGCTCGCAATATTATCGCTTTATCAATTCAAAGGTTATCACAAGAGGAATCCGTCGATCGTACAGTATCTGTGGTTGCTTTACCTAGTGAAGAAATGAAGGGTAGAATTATCGGTCGTGAAGGAAGAAACATTAAAGCGATTGAACAGGCAACAGGTGTCGATTTTAATATTGATGATACACCAGAGGTGATTGAATTGTCATGTTTTGATCCAATTCGTCGTGAAGTGGCTAGAATTGCATTAGAAACATTGGTAAAAGATGGTAGAATTCAACCTGGTAGAATTGAAGAAGTGGTAAATCGTGTGAAAAACGAAATGAATAACACGATTATGAAAACAGGAGAAGATGTTATCTTTAAGCTTGGTTTAGGTAAGATGGATCGTGAAATTGTAAAATTGATCGGTCGCTTGAAATATCGTTATAGCTATGGACAAAATGCGTTAGAACATTCTGTTGAAGTAGCACATTTAACAGGTATGATGGCAGCTGAGTTAGGTTTGAATCAAACCATTGCGAAACGTGCAGGATTATTGCATGATATTGGAAAAGCGATTGATTATGAAGTAGATGGTTCTCATGTTGATTTAGGGTATCGTATTTGTAAGAAACATGGGGAAGATGAAGTTGTATTGAATGCTATTCAATCACATCATGGAGAAGTAGAAGCGAAATACTTAATTTCTAATTTAGTGGTTGCAGCGGATACACTAAGTGCGGCTCGTCCTGGGGCTCGCCATGAATCAATGCAAAATTACATTAATCGTTTAGAAGAATTAGAAAAACTTTCTAAATCATTTGAAGGAGTAGATAGTACTTATGCAATTCAAGCGGGTCGAGAAATTCGTGTCATGGTTAGACCAGATAAAGTTGATGATTTAGCAGCAGTAAAATTAGCAAGAGAGATTAAGGAAAAAATCGAAGCAGAATTGACATATCCAGGTCAGATTAAAGTTACTGTCATTCGTGAAACAAGAGCAAACGAAGTGGCAAAATAATGAGAATATTATTTGTTGGTGATATTGTTGGTTCCCGTTATGAATGGGACAATATCAAGACCAAGGAATTTGATTTTCTTACACACGACTGCTTTTTCACG
>SAAR01000319.1 GCA_009916335.1 Erysipelotrichia bacterium
AGTATTATACATGCGCCTATAGCTCAGGGGATAGAGCGCCGGTCTCCGGAACCGGGTGCGCAGGTTCGAATCCTGCTAGGCGCACCAAGTAAACAAGCGAGTTTTCAAACTTAAGCATTCAAAATATTCACGGTTTATGCCAATAAATAAGCCAATTTTACAAAATTTATGCTATTTCATCATTAATAACACTACATAAAAAAGAGCTGCAACAAATGAACAACTTTAAAAGTTCATTAATGCTACAGCTCTTTTTAATATTAAAATTCTACAATCGAATGTACTCTATACAGTCTTTATAGTACATTACGTTCCGCAAAAATCTTCTTTGCTACAAATGTTGCATTTAAAACTCGCGGGAAACCCACGTATGGGATACATTGAATAAATGTTTCAATAATTTTTTCTGGTGATATTCCCACGTTTAGTGAACCGTTGATATGTACATCCAATTGTGCCTCACAACCGCCTTGTGTTAATAAGCTCGTAATAGTGATAATCTCTCTTTCTTGTAGAGAAAGACCTTCTCTACTATAAATATCACCAAAAGCAAATTCGATGATAAAACGTCCTAGATCTGGGGCTATGTCAGCTAAGCTTTCCATAACTTTTTTTCCTGCTACACCATCAATTTTTTGTAACCATTCTTCACCTACTTTGAATTTAGTTGTTTCCATAGTAAAATCTCCTTTCAGTTGTACTATAATAGAACTATAATAGAACTATATTCCTTAAACCATGGTTTAAGGCAAGTACAAAAAAAGATGAGGTAAAAACAATGAAAATAGGCAAATTTGCTCAATTAGTAGCATTACCAGAGAGTACAATTCGTTATTATGAAAAGAATAATCTTATCATACTTTGTCGTGACAAAAATGGAAATCGCATTTTTGAAAAAGCTGATGTTGAATGGATTCGTTTTATCAGACGATTAAAAGATATGGGTATGCCACTTAAAAAAATTCAACGATATTCTAAACTCAGATATCAGGGCGACACTACAATGAAGGAACGCATGGATCTCTTGCAAGATCAGAAGTCAATTGTACTTCATGAGCAAAAGAAATGGGCAGAATACTTAGAAAATTTAAATAATAAAATCAATTTTTACCAAAACGCCCTGCAGAAAAAATAAGGAGAATACTTAAGATACTGTTGTAAAGCAAGAAGCTGTATATCCATAATCACTTATTGGAATTACAAGTGCATCATCCCGTTCATTGTATGTTAGACGAAACATATCAATAGTAGTCTCATTAAGGCCCCGATTTTTCCACTTTTCATAGCCTAAAGACGGATTACAGCTATTTAAGTAGTCAGTAATTTGAAATTTACTAAGCCGATCTTTAGGTATGTAAGTCTTACTTATCGGCCTATTTAATATCTTTGAATCAGATTCTTCTGAATTATTGTTAATCCAAAAATTTAGAAAATCATATTGATCCTTAAAATATTGAATACCTTCCAAACAGCGAACTGCACCAAAGATATCAATCGTTTTTCCACATGTATGACAGGTTAATCGTGGTTTTCCATCATCACCAACAAATAAATGCATTGAAGGATGTTTATCCTTATGTGTACCTAATATGCAACGTAGCATATTTCCTCGATATATTTTGATACCTTTAGCTGATAAATAGCTCTCCAAATATGGTTTAAATAGTTCTTTCTTTTCACAAGTATTGTGCTTATATTTATATGCTGACACTTTGACCTCCTAGCCAAATAATATGTTCTCAGGTGTGTAAGTCAGATCCATTTCTTTTGCCCTGAGGTTCATGATACTCAGGTATTCTCAGGTAACCTCAGGTGAGAAATTCTCTGAATAGCTAAAAAAGGGTACACCTATCCCTTGGAATGGCATACCCTAAAAAAGATGATATGCAAAAGGATAGACCTCTTGCATATCTTTATTGCTAGCATATATAATGTATATGCAAGAGATCTTTAGTCCTCACGACTATTTGTTCTTGTAAGCTCATTTCAGCGCCAACTGAAATGAGCTATTTTTTGATTACGCATACATTCGCTCCATCTTGATGGCATCGATAAGAATTCTGCGCCCTACTCGTATAATAGGTAACTTACCTTCACGTGCTAACCGGTATAGTGCAGCTTCTGGAATACGACCACAAAAGAATTGTTGCGCAGCTTCTGGAATCGTAATATATACGGTTTCTGCTACATAATCATTTTTCTTCATCTTTATCACCTCTATCATGATAAAGTGGACCCCATTGTCAAGACCATTTTTTGCTAACATTTAAGTTTGGTCAAAGGCTAGTTATAAAAATATACTTCTCAATATTAGCGTTCTTATATGGTGCGCCTAGCAGGATTCGAACCTGCGCACCCGGTTCCGGAGACCGGCGCTCTATCCCCTGAGCTATAGGCACATATATAATACTAAGAAATTATACCATACTCTAGGCTTAGTGTAAAAATGTGTACTTCCAGTATTAATAAATCCGAGGATAACCACTCTTTTCGGACCTAATAATAATCCTGTATACTATCGATTTTTTAATATATCCCCTCTTTCCTAGACATTTTGAAAAAAGGGATATATTAAAGTGGCTCACTTTCTACTAATATTCGTATTATGTAGTCCATTTTTTGCCAATAGGCTTTTTATTCTGATATAACATTATAATTTGACATTGAATTCATTAAAGTAAGTATATTCCAGACTACTTTTTTTGTACCATAACGCATCTCCATTTAATTCAACAATCGTAATTCCATACTATTTTCTAATCCATGTTCAGCAAATATTAACTGATAAATTTGCTTAGTTCTCTCTGTAAATGTAATATAAAAATCACTACCTTGCATGTACGAACTAGTATCAGGCCATTGTTCATATGGAGCTTTAATTATATCTTTATAGAATTCATTATCAAATATACGTTTAAAGTATTCTATAAAAAGTTCTTCTTCATTCATATCGATACATGATATATATCTTTTTCCATCACATAACTTTAATGCAATCAAAAGTGCTCCAATACTCATCACAATAAAGTTATGACAATGAGCTTCAGCATTGTCTCTATCAACTAGTTTGTCTAGATCTATTGCAATTTTAAGCATTAAAGAAAATCGTTCTATTTCTCTAAGTGACATTTTAAAATATCGAATTAAATCTAGGGCAATCAAATCTAAGGGCATATTAGCACTATCCAATTAATTTATATATTTATAATAATCTTCTACTTGAACAGATGGTAACTGTAGTCTTATATCAAAAAAACGATCCAAATAACGAGACCAAGCTATCATTAAAGCGTTTTTCACTTTCCATTTGCGCTAAATAGTCAAATGTATTTTTTGTATTAGGGACTTCTGCGACATCATGAACTAGAGACTTCAGCTCTGAAATTATTGAATCTAAATCAACTCCCCAAAAAAGCTTGCTAAGCAATTTTATGGAACTTGTTGCGATCCCCGTAAACGATTCTGATAGCTTTTCTTTATCAAACCACGTAGATTTTCCCCAATTCAAATTTAAGTTTTTTACAATTTCATATGCTATTGCCAATGTAGGAGAACTGCTTTTATCCATCTTCCATGCATCAAAATATATGGGGACAATATCATCGGGAAAGCCATCCATTATATAATGGACCCAAGAATTTAGACCACTAAAAGTTGCTTTTTAAGTTAGGTTGAATGTAATATTTAATCAAACGGAGGCACTATGAAACGAACACAG
>SAAR01000320.1 GCA_009916335.1 Erysipelotrichia bacterium
CATTAAATCAATCTCATTTTAGTGTGTTTGTTCATGCCGCAAGTACAGGAGAAGAAGTATATAGTTTAATAATGTATAACCAAGAGAATTTTAATTTTAATATGACTTTTAATGCGGCAGAATACGAAATAAATGCATTTCAAAAAATTAGACAAGCATCTTATGATAAAGATAAAATAGAAATAGCAAATCTTAATTACATAGATGAGTGCTATTTAAAATATTTAACATTAAATGGATCAGAATATTTGTTAGATGAAGGAATCTCAAATCAACTTAAACAATTGATTTTATATGATTACACGAAAATTGATTCAAAATTTCTAGATCAATTTTCTAGTGATATTGTTTTTTGTAATAATTCATTATTATATCATGAACATATAGTACAAGAACAAGTTTTAAATCAGATGTGTCAACAGGCTAACAAGATACTGATTATAACGGGTGCAGAAAACAAAGTTTTAGAAAAAATCTTAAAAAAACATCATTTTATTCCATATAAAAAAAATTGGGAAAGTATATATGATGGTTGGAAATTACGTAGAAAAATCATTGAACCAATTTATCCAACTCCTACAACACCTTATCTTACAACGTTGAATAAATATAAGAATCATTATTTTAAATATTCAATTTTTGTTAGGGAAGCTTTATTATGAAAAAAGCTATTCTAATTAATGATACTTCAAATGCAAATCATCATGGGTGCTCATACGTCAAAGAGGCAATTGTTGAGAATTTGGAAAAAAGAAATTATACTCTTATAAAAAGCTCATTTAATGGAGAAAATTGGATAACTAATCAACAGCTAGTTGAGTTGATTCGGACTGTTGATTTAATAATAGTGAATGGCGAAGGTACTTTACATCACTCTCAAAATACTGCTATTGAGTTGGTTAAAATTGCAAAATTTGCATATGATAATTCGATTAAATGTGTTTTAATTAATTCAGTGTTTCAAGATAATAATGAATTTATAAATCAATATATGAAGTATTTCGATTTAATTTTCGTAAGAGAAACTAGAAGTAAATATGAGTTAATGAGAATCGGAGTCGATAGTGAAGTTGTTCCTGACTTAAGTTTTTACTCATGCAAACAAAGTAAACAAAATGATCAGAAAAAAAGTATAGGAGTAACCGACAGTGTGTATCAACAGCTTACAGACGGGTTATATGAATATGCGATAGCCAAGCAATGTGATTTTATACCTATTTTAAAGCAGAATGCTGGTTATGTATCAACTAAGTATGATCAGTATTGTCAAGCTTCGAATTCAGAGTACTATGAAAAAATTGCGAATACAAATTTTATTATTTGTGCAAGATATCATTCTTTATGTTTAGCACTTCAGGCAGAAGTACCATTTTTAGCAATTTCTTCAAACTCACATAAAATTGAGGGGCTATTAGAGGATATTGGTTTGTCTTGCGATAGATTAGTTCAATATGAAGAACTTTTAACAAGAAATACACCATGTTTTTATTCAGAAAAAGAAAAATATAAAATAAGTCATTATGTTAAAAATGCAAGGATCGCCATTGAGAACATGTTTGATGCTATGACTATGTTAAAAATCAAAAAGTGTTTTAAGAATGACTTAAAGGAAAAAAATATGCGAGATACACTTAATCAAATATTTTACGATAAAAAATGGTTATTATTAGATTCTAGAAATGTTTCATTGTCTAAAATAATTCAAAAAAATAAAAATTTCCACTCGAGTTTTTCTATACTAGACATACCTTCAGATAATGATAGTATTGAAACTATTATTTGCATTGATGTACTTGATCAGTTGACTGTACAAGATCTTGAAAAAGCTTTTAGGGAATTTTATAGAGTAACAAAAAAAAATCTATACATTAGAGTAGCAACAAAGACCGATCGAGATGGTCATTGGCATTTGACAAGTGAAAATCGAGAATGGTGGGAAACAAAATTATTTGAAGCGGGATTTAGAAAACACTCACTTTACTATAAGGTTAATAATTATACTGCACTTAATGAAGATCCCTATCAGATTGCTATCATTATGGAAAAAATTCCATCAGAAGCATTAGCGGCATATCCTCTAAGTGCATTGGAGGAAGAAAGAAATCTTCATATGGACATGACACGAGTGAGTGGAGAACGTTCCGATGCTCACATGATACGCTATCACTTGGCAAGTCAATATGTCCTTCCCAATAGTAGAGTGCTGGATGCTGCATGTGGTCTTGGATATGGGAGTTATATGCTTGCTTCATTAGGCCATGTTGATTCAGTAGTGGCTATTGATGGTAGTGATTATGCTATTGATTATGCAGACAAAAATTTTACAGCTGTGAATGAGAAAACTTATTATCATATTGGTTTTTTACCAGATGCATTAATGCAGTATCCTGATTCATCCTTTGATACAATTGTTTCTTTTGAAACTTTAGAACATGTTGAACAGCCTAAAGAACTTTTAAAAGAGTTTTATAGAGTATTAACACCTGGTGGCCGTATTATTGTTAGTGTTCCTAATGATTGGAGTGATGAGACAGGGAAAGATCCAAATCCGCATCACTTGCATGTATATACATGGGAGAAGCTTTTTTCAGAGCTTTCTGAACACTTTATTGTCGAAGAAGCATATGCGCAAACAGCATCTCGATGTAAAGTTGCATCTATTGGAAATCAATGGCAATACAGACCTAGATCTTTGGAAAAAGTAGATTTAAATGTCTTGGTAAAACTAGATTGTGAGTGGTGGCTGATGGTAGCTATGAAATCTCCTCTTGATAATCAAAATATTCCTTATCAAGAACGAGTGTTCAGTAATATTGCTGAATCCAACCATCCTTCTTTAAATTATAGAACATCTTATCACAATCCGTGGTTGCAACATGCAATAGTGACATACGGGCTTCGTATGAATAATAAAAAAGAATTACTAAAACTATGTGAAACAGTTTTGGCAGACAGCAACTATTCTATATGGGAACAATCAGCAGCAATAACTGTAAAAGCTTATCAGATATTGGAAGATGATAATGTAACCCAAGATACTATTGAGGTCGTTTTACAAAAAATTGAACACGCTATCAATTTGTTAAATAGTGATGATCCAGAAACAATCCGTTGGTTTGTATCTTTATCTTTTGTAAAAGCTAAATTATGTGAAAAGATTGGAGATTATGAACAATCCATTTTTTTATACAAAGCATGTGCATCGAGAAATATTTTTATTTTTGGTGTACATTTAGCTACAAAAGTAACAGAAGCACTTTTCCATGCAGGAGAGCTGAGTTATACATTGGGGCAAGTACACAATGCAAAAAAATATTGGAAACAATGTATCGAATTTGGTAGACAACTGCAAACCGCGACAATTGAAGATATTCTGATCGTTCCTGAGTTTCCAAATTTATTCGACTATGGAGATGGTGTGCGGGAGTACACATTAGCGTGGGACTGGATCGCACGAAGTGCTAATGGTATACATTTGTTGCAAAGAGATGGATACTTAAAAGATGGTAGCAATGAAAGCCTACAAAAATCATTTCTATATCAGTATCAAAAAGTTACTCAAGATATGTTAACCCTTTCAGACGAGGCTATTCAATTACGCTCTGAATTACAAGAGCGTACCAGACGTTTAGAAATAGCAGAGAAAGATTTGATTGATAGAACGCAGCGACTAGTCAATACAGAGAGCGAATTGATTGATCGAACACAAA
>SAAR01000321.1 GCA_009916335.1 Erysipelotrichia bacterium
GCTATAAGGAAAGGAGATTGGGCAAAAGTACAATTTTTTCAAAAGTCACAATTCTTTACTATAATTCCAGAAGAAGATTCTTATGAAGAATTGCAAAGAAAAGCTATATCAATATTTGTACTGGAAGATGCTACTGCATTAATATACAACATTCCTAATAAATATAATTTCATAGATATTGAATGGGGAAAAAATAAAATTCTGAAGGATAAATCAGTTGTCGGAAGAGCAGCGACAGGAGCGTTACTTGCTGGACCGGCAGGCTTGTTGATTGGAGGACTATCAGGAGTAGGAAACAAAGAAGTGACAGAGAATAAAGCAACGCTGATATTACAAGATCAAGAAAATCTTAGAGTAAGAGAGATATCATTTAATTGTACATTTAGTTCTTTTCAAAAATATAAAAAATTCCCGAAAAAAGCGTTAATTAAAGATGAAAAATATTTAAAGACAATAGAAAGTGACTCTCCAATTGTCTCCTCGTATTTAGAAGATATTAAAAAGTTAAAAGAATTATTGGATATAGATGCTATTACTCAGGACGAGTATGAGAGAAAGAAAAAACAATTATTAGAGATGTGAATCGTCTTAGATTTAGTTGATAAAAAAAGCGTCAGGGGATTATACTGATGCTTTTTTTCTAGCTTGTTTTAGATATTACTTTGTTTTTATGAGTATTGTTTAAATTATATTTTGTATGTAGGTGTGTCAAATTATAAACACTCAGGTTTTTAGAAGCCTAATTTAAAGTTTTTCAACGTACTACTAATTTCGTCTTCGTTAATCCCGATATATCGTTTGGTAATCTTTTCTGAGCTGTGACCGAATATCTCCATAAGCGTGGCGATATCCCTCGTTTTCTTATAATAATGGTAACCAAAGGTTTTCCGTAAGGTATGGGTGCCGATATCCTTGCGCCCCAAAAGTTCTGCCACTTTCTGAAACATCTGATAGACCGTATTGACTTCCAAATGGCCACATTTGCTGCTTGGAAAGAGATAATCTTCTTCGTTTAGATTTTTCGTGTAGTTTATGATCAGCTCCTGCAGGCTGCTTAAATAAAGGGTCCGTTTTTTCCCGGTCTTTTGTTCCACAATCGTCGGGTTTTTGGAATGAACGATATCCCTTTTTTTTAGTTTTACCAGATCGGACATGCGCAGTCCGGTATTTATTCCCAGTGTGAAGAGAAAAACGTCTCTAGGGGCGTTTTTATTGCGTCTGAGGCAAAAGAGAAAATCGTCGATTTCGGTTTCGGTGCGCAAGGGTTGGACATTGTAGGTCATATTTATCCCTCTTTTCGATACATTATTTTATCCGATTATGGTATATAATCATGTATTTTTGACGGGTATAAAAAAAGAACCCTATGGGTATAGGGTTCCGGATACATGATTTTATACTATTTCATGTATTTGAATAAATCATTTTATTCAACAATATTAAGTACATATTTATTTACAGCCATCTGCCATGTACTTTCCCTTCCCAATGTAGGTTTAAATTAAACCCTAGGATGTCTGGAATTTTTCGGTCTTCCTCAGTCAGATGATGTTCAAAATCATCTGATAACACATGTTTTTGAAGAAGGCCGACAACATACATTCTAGGAAGTACCGAAGAGGCCATGTAATCGGCGTCTACGTCTAATTTATTAGCTAAAAAACGCGCTGAGCAAGGTATGTTATCATTTTGTATAATCATAATGGCAGTTCGAATTGACATTAAAGTCGTTAATTTGGAACGAGCAACTTCAAGAAGAATATGCTCGAAACGACCATACGTAGGAAATCTATATCTATCTATCAGTCTATATACAGTTTTTCCTGAATCTTCTTCCTGTGTAACCATTGGGTTAGATTTTTTAAGCAATTTTTGTGTCGTACGGGTAAGGGCAGATGGAGAATATGTATTTTTAGGGGCTCTTTTCTCTCCAACTAGTAGATCTTCACGTCGAAAATTAGAAAATCCCAATTCTATAAGTAAACATATTTCATTAAGAGTTAGTTTTTGAGATGAAATTGAGTCTAAAAAATCTGAATATGTCATAAATGAGCTACCTCCATTTTTTTGTTTCCTAGAAATATCAATTGCTAAATTTAGGAACAACAAAACTTTATCACACATTCGCATTTTTTGCAATTCCTAGACTAAGCAATTTTAAAAAGGAGATATAAGTCTAGAAACTTTTTTATTGTAAACAAAGTATAAATTTCTAATTATCTTTTTATATTTTCTTAAATGCTCGTAAAGCCTTATTCTATGTGCTTTCGAGTATTTTTACTGTAGGAAGATACTTCACGTTTCTTTGCATATTTCCTCATGTCTTAGCTGTCAGAAGTGGTAAATAAGTAGTAAATTCATTTGTACTACTAAGCAACAAGACGCTCCTGTTGCTTCTCTTTATTCAAGCGTTTCATTTCTGCCATTGCAGAATCGAATGTTGCATGTGCGTAATAGTTCAGCGTCATGGCTATATTAGCATGTCCCATAATGTACTGTAATGCCTTTGGATTCATTCCTGCATTTGCATAGTTGGTACAGAATGTATGTCGCAAACTATGTGGAGTGATGTGTGGCAATTTATCCTCGTTATACTTATTGTATTTCTTAACAAGACCTTTCATCATGCCGTTGTAATCACTTGCCACTTTTGGATAGTTCTTTCTATTAAGAAAGAGGAAATCACTATATCCATCAATCTCAACACGCTTATCATTCTTTCGATTCGCTAACACTCGCTTAAATGCTTGATAGGCTTCTTCAACCATAGGAACTTGACGTTCGCCACTTTTGGTCTTTGGTGTTTCAATGTAGTACCCAATTTCAGTATCTCTCAATAGCTGATGGTCTATATTGACAAGACGATTCTCAAAATCTAAATCTGGAAGTGTCAAACCACCAAACTCTGAAATACGAAGACCTGTTTTTAAGAGTATCAGAATTTCATCATAATTTTTGCTGTAGGTTTTATCAGCTTTTGCAAAGGCTAACAGTTTTTCTTCCTGTTCTTCTGTTAGTACGGTCTTAGGGACAGTATCATCATCAAGAACTGCTTTCAGTTGAAAGTCAAATGGATTCTTCCGAACACAATCATCTTGTATAGCAATATAGAATGAAGCCTTTAAAGAACGTTTGTAGTTATTGATGGTTTGATAAGCATAACCATTTTCACTCATTCTAATAGCCCATTCTTTAGCGTCTGATGGCTTAATACTGTCAATACTTCTTACACCTAACTTGTCTTTCTTCAAAATATCCATAAGATATTTGCGTCCAGTTTCAGTGTTTTTTCTAACCTTTGGTCTTTGAGCGTTCTGTTTTGCGTAAAGCTGGCAGAGTGTCATTTTCTTTCCTACAACATCAATACCATCATGAATGTCTTTCTGTAACTCTGCGATTTTCTCTCTAAGTGAGATACAATCACGCTTTCCTGCTGGTACTCGGTCTGTAGCCACAAGTTTCCACGAGTAAACAAATTGCGGTTCTCCAAATGAATCTATATATTTGTATAAGTATCTTCCGTCTTTTCGTTGGCTCTCTCCAGTCTTTAAGATTCGACCTTTATTGTCACGTCTTTTTTCTGACATGGCATTTGCTCCTTTCCTTTATGGAAAGAGCCTTGATACGACTTAATACTATTTTATCATATACAAGACCCTTTGGCGACGCTAGAT
>SAAR01000322.1 GCA_009916335.1 Erysipelotrichia bacterium
GTATGCTTATTGATCTCTTCAAGTGGTTTTTCAATTATCCAAGTTTCAAAATGAGTAAACCGTTTATACTCTAAACTTGTATCAGTAATAACCCTTAGTTCAGATACTTTTATTTCTGGGTTACAATATTTTTCTAACTGCTCTTTTCTTCTCCCTCCTTTGTTTTTATAGTGTTCATATTGATTATATTGCATAGACAACCACTTATAAAGAATAATTGAGTATTTGCTGTTTAACTCCATAATATCTAATAAAGCATATTGCGTAAAATTAGTTTTTAAATTGATCAAATAAGGCATAATTGAACTAGTAAATTTTATAGTTAAAATATCACTATAGTCATTCCAAGTTGTTTTTTCTAGAGGACTAATAACCTGATATTCATATTTACCTCTTTTTTCGTTCATCTCTCTAATTTCAAAAATTGATTGCTTATGTAGTGTTGTGATTGCCTTTTTAAAGCGACTGTGTTTATCATTGTCGGACACATCAAAAAAATTATAAATTTCAGATTTTGACAAGTGTACTGTATTATCACTTGGTGGATTTTCGGTATCAATAAATGAAACTGCTAACTCAAAAATCTTTAAAGGTGTTTTATCCATTTTAGCAATACTTGTAATTAAATCATTATGTTCAGCTACTTTCCTCTTTTCGATTTCAGGAATTTTGATAGTTTCTTTTTCATTTGATATAATAGTCATAGACATATGCTCCTTTGTGTATGTTGTATGTTGGCATAGAGAAAAAACTTTTAGTCGAAGATTTTCTCTATGTTTTTATTATACTAAACAGAGCCAGTTTGTCAATTTTTTTCTGGCTATATACACAGTTTTTTCTGGCTATATACACAGTTTTTTCTGGCTATATACACAGTTTTTTCTGGCTATATAAATCTGTTAAGGTGCATTATAATTGACTTTTCATGTACGCAAAAGAACAAAAGATAAATATATATAAGATAAATAAAGATAGGCTTCGCCTATTTTTATTTTTTCAATATGTTAGTTAATATTTGACATCAATTCAAAAAGTGCTAGAATAGTGTTAGTTAATTCAACTAACACTATTTACAAAGAGGTGTCTTTATGATTGAAATTGTCCCTTTAATCGATTACTCAAAAGAATAACGCAGGGCGATTGCTTTTATTGAAATGAAAGCTGATAAAGCTCCCAAAAAAATACTTTGCAATCAAAGTTATAGGTTATTTGATATAAAAAAACGAGAAGTCAAATCTCGCTTTTTAACTGCAATATTTTGTTTCAATCAATAAAATTATAATCTTCATCATTAAAAGGTGGTTCATTCTCAATGTCACTGAATAAATCTGTTGGGTTCATATTCAAAGCATAACATATTTTTAGATAGACTTTTAAACTAGGTGCGCCTACTTTACCATTTTCTATATTACTAATATGCTTTGCTGAAATATCACTAATCTCACAGAGCTGGCTAACTGATACTTTCTTTTTTAATCTAGCAATTTTGATTTTTATACCCAATTTTTTTTGAATTTCTTGATAGTCTAGGTCTGTTAATTCTAAAATGTCTAGTTTGTTTTCCTCAATCATTAGTTTCTCCTTTCTAGAAAGGGTTTACATCGTTATTATCTCAGAGAAATACAATGTTTTCATTAACGTATAGGTTATATATATTTGACAATAAGTTATTTTTAGGATATAATAGGATAAAAAAAGAAGTCAAAACAACAATCTCCTTATTAATAGAACGCCAATTCTATTGACAAATCACTGATTGTTGTTTACAACCTGACGTACCTTCAATACACAGTTTGTTCTGACCTCTCTTGTAGTCAAACTACTTGTTACATTATACCATTTTTGAGTGTGTTCTTGCAATTATTCGTGGTGTGATACGTATTTTGATGTAAAGAAAGGGGATAGATACAGATATTACTGTGTCTATCTTCTTTTTTTTGTTTACTCTAGTTCCTGCTCTTTCAATTGTTTTTTAACAAAATTAATTGATTCCTCTTTTCTTAAACTAGATAATTTTTGATAATATGGCAATATTTCTGTATCAGTCAAATATTCTTTAGTTGTATCAAGTATTTCTGCTAATTTATTTAAAGTTGTTTCCCTAGGAAACTCAGTTTGACCACTTTCTAGTCGTTGATACTGTTGTTGACTAACGCCTAGTCTCTCAGCTATCTCGTTTTGTGAATAGTTAAATTGATTTCTCAATTTTTTTAGCCTTTTTTTATCAAGCATATTTTCCCTCTAAAACATTGACTTACAACATTTAATGATGTAAAATATCATTAGTGATAAACAACAATTAATGATGTAATGTGTGTTTTTTTTTTAAAAAGGGGTTACACTATTTTAATTATACCATTTTTAAATCAGCAACTATGTCATCTCGTACATTTGGTTTGTACGTTTTCGGTTCAGACAGACAGGTTCGATTCCTGATAGTTGCATATTCTTTCAAATTGTATTTGTAAGATGATATTTTTCGGCAATGCCAAACAATGTAAGTAAAGGAGAGTCACAATGACCTATATCGTCGCAATACCAAACAAAAAATACGCCAGGCTAACTGTTTCATTAAAAGTTGCTAGAGCTTTTGGACAGTCTAATCAGGCAACAGTAAGGCTATTTGATGGCCAAAAAGGTCGATTGATAAATGATATGATCGTAGTTGATGTATTGATTGGAGACGAAGTGATGCAAAAAGTTAACTATTGCAAAGATCTACTAGATACTGTTAAATCAATTGGCATCAATGGTCAAGTTGTCGCAAGACGGCAGGCTCTGGGACAGCCTCTACTTACGACTGGTGTCGGTTGGCGAGAGTATGCCTCATATATGCCACACATTAAATAATTTAAAAAACAGCTTGATTTTGCTGATTTGCAAAATTTATTGTTCTCACTGCACAGCACTGTCTTTGACAGTTTTTACGAAATTCTTATCAAGAAACTTATAGCGGATGTGTTAGATTATATAAAAGTTCAAAACTAGAATACAAAACTAAATAAAAAGTATTGATATGAAACGATCTTTGAAAACTGAATATTATTCTTCCAGCTAATCAGAGTGCCTACTAAGGGGCTGTTACTTAAACGTATGCTTATTTGAGTGAGACAAATAAGTGAAGATGTTACCATCGTTTTGTACCGCAGAGGTACTGGAGGTGTGGCACAAAAGATCATGGGAAATTTTACAATTTCTAATATGACAGTTTGAGGTAAACTTAAAACCTTTCGAAAAATATTATTATCTTAGGTTCTGTTACCTGAAACAAAGTAATAATCATTCCCCTGAAATTTCAAATTTTTGAGTGCTATGTTTCAGGTAACAGAGTCTAAGCAAATAAGCAAAATCAAGCTGTTTTTGATATAAGTTTATAGGAGTAGCTATGACAACTAAAATTACAGAAGTAAAAAATGAACCAATTAGAAAGTACTTTTCAGAAGATAGGTTTGACATCGGTAGATTAGATTTTGCAATGGGAGTTAAAGCAGATGGGACTTGTGATTATATAATTGATACACCAAGTCAAATTCCTATGTCAAAAAGTGATGCAGATTTAATTAAAAAACTAAAGGCAATGCCATCAATGGGTGTAGCTGTAGTAGATTATGGTAATAAGGCTAAAGCTATGCTGAGTAATGAAACAAATTTTGTTGAGGCATT
>SAAR01000323.1 GCA_009916335.1 Erysipelotrichia bacterium
TATTATCAAAAATTGGTTAATAAACACATAAAAGACGCATCTTTTATATCAAATGCGTCTTATTTTTTATTTAGGAAGGATAAAGAGCGAACTGCTTCTTTTCCTAATAAATCATCTTCATTGCTTAAATAAATTAAATCATCTTTACTATAGGGTAAGAAGGCAGAAAAACAGGTAATCATTTTCCAACGAATGATTTCATCTTTACTACTTTCAAAATATTGTTTTAATGTGGCAAATAACTTAGCACTTTTACACTGATTGCGATATGCCATAAAACCGATTGCATCAATTAATTCTCTTGCTTGTTTACATTCACAAGTAAGCAAGTAATCAATTAAATATGGCAAATAGATAGGATTCATATGAGCAATCGTTCTAGCAATCATATCTCTAGGCAAAGGATAACTCTTTTTCTTACTCACTTGAGCAGGTAATATTTCATATTGATTATTAGGAATCTTTGCAAGATATGGTAACATTGCTTGTAATGTTTTCTTATTACCACTTTTCAGTGTTTTGGCAATTTCAATTTTTGTATATAAAGCAGTTTCTGTTGTAAAGGCATTTAATAATGCTTCACTTACTTTTGCTTTTAAAACATGTTTTCTTAAGCCTTTGGCAGCTAATGAACGTTCTATGGCATAAGTAGAATTTAACATTGTTAAATAGTGATTGATGTCAACACGTTCAAAATCAAAATGCAAATAATCAATATACCCTCTTTTTGCGAGTGTTGTTAAAGAACTTTTAACCGTTGCGTTTTTGACGTTCATAAATAAACTTTAAACCTTTAAATGTTAAATCAGGATCATAGACATCAATTTTATCTGTGTTTTCTGCAATGATTCTGCCTAATCCACCCGTTGCCACAACTTTAAGATTTTTCCCTAACTCTTCTTTAAATTTTTTAATCATGTATTCTGTATGACCTAAATAACCATAGAAAATACCTGATTGCATCGCACTAATGGTATTTGTCGCAAGCACACTGTTGGTTGGTTTAATTTCAATTTCAGGTAGTTTAGCAGTATTACTAGATAAAGCTTGTACACTGATTTCAATACCTGGAGAAATACTTCCACCACAATAGACACCTTCCTTATTTACATATTCAAAGGTAGTTGCTGTCCCAAAGTCAATGACTAACACATCTCCACCATAACAATAATAAGCACCAACGGCATCGACAATACGATCGGCACCGACTTCTCTTGGATTATCAATCTTGAGGGAAATTCCTGTTTTAATACCAGGACCTACAATAATTGGTTCTTTATGAATGTACTTACGAATTGAATTGTTAAAGGAATGCATAATCTTAGGTACAACACTTGCAATAATGACATCTTCCACATCACTTGCTTTTGCCCCAATATCGTGCAAAAAGTTGATGATCATAAAACCATATTCATCACTGGTACGTTTAAACCAAGTGGTTAAACGATAATTCGCAATTAATTCATCTTTTTTATAAATG
Organism: Erysipelotrichia bacterium; assembly: GCA_009916335.1. Next base: position 1,481 of record SAAR01000323.1, read on the forward strand.
CCAATGGTTATGTTTGTGTTTCCAATGTCAATGACTAATAACATATTAATTCTCCTGTCTATACTTCTATGAGTTTTTTTAAGATAATTTTAGCAAGCTCTTCTTTACTCATCATATCATAATGAATGACTTCTTGATGGTTTAAAATACTGACAACATTTGTATCTGATTTAAACCCTGCATTTTCATTAAGAATATTATTTACAACAATCATATCGCAATTTTTCTTAATTAATTTTTCCTTTGCATTCGCAATGGCATTTTCACTTTCGGCCGCAAAGCCACAAATCTTCTGTTTTGTTTTATGCTCGCCTATGAACTTTAACACATCTTCTTGTTTTTTTAAATCTAATGTTAAAATATCTTCACTTTTTTTAATTTTATGTGGCGACATTTTTTCTACACCATAATCAGCAGGTGCTGCTGCACAAATAATATAATCTTGGTTTTCATAGATGTTTTCTACCACTGTTTTTAATTGTTTTGTGGTTTCAATGTATTCCATCTTTACATGATTAAGTGGGGATAAAGCGACAGGACCACTAATAAGGGTTACATCGGCCCCCATATTTCTTGCTACTTTTGCTAGGGCATACCCCATTTTACCACTAGAATGATTCGTGATATAACGAACAGGATCAATTTTTTCAATGGTAGGACCTGCTGTAATCATCACTTTTTTACCAGCTAAGCATTGCTCACTTTCACAAACTTGTTCTAGTGCATCAATTAATGTATCAATAGAGGCTAGTTTACCACTGCCTATTTCATCACAAGCTAAACGGCCACATTCAGGAGCGATGATCTTCATACCATAACGCTTACAAATCGCCATGTTATCTTGGGTAATTGGATTATTGTACATTTGTGTATTCATCGCAGGAGCGATAAGTTTTGGACAGTTAGCCGCTAAAAAAGTGGTAGTTAACATGTCATCTCCAATACCATGTGCAACTTTTGCAATCACATTGGCACTAGCAGGAGCGATTAAAAAAACATCGGCTTTTTTTGCTAATGAGATATGTTCTACTTGATAATCGACTTCACGCTCAAAAGTATCTACATAGGTTTTATGTTTTGTTAAGGTAGAGAAAGTGAGCGGTTGAATAAACTGTGTCGCATTTTTACTCATGATGACTTCCACATCATATCCTTTTTTTATTAAATCGCTAACAAGCTGAACACTTTTATAAGCAGCAATACTGCTTGTTACGCCAATGAGAATTGTTTTTTTCATATTCACTCCTAAAGATGTAAGATCTTTTTACCTACTTTACATACAGCAACACTAATGATTGATGCAACAATTGCCTCTGCGATTCCATTACTGGCAACTACCCCCATAATAAAGGTGATGATGACATCATAGGATACATTAATAGCTTGTGCATAAGCGTGTCCAAAAAAGAAATAGATACCACTCATAACAAGAATCGTATTAATCATACTTCCACCTAGTGCAGCAATACTAATGCTAAAAGCATCATTGTTTGTTTTTTTGTTGATTGTTTCATAAATAAATCCAGCTAAATAACCGATTAAAATTCTAGGGACAAAGGCAATAATCACACTTTGCCACCCTCCACTAATTCCACCAATGGTAATAAAAGGGGAGAAGATAAAAGCGGTCGCTGTTGGTTCTAAGGTACTTTTCAGCATGCTTGTCATACCAAAGACAAATCCTAGAATCGCTCCTTCCTTTTTCCCTAATAAGATTCCTGCAATAATGACAGGAATATGCAACGTTGTTGCATTGATGACACCTAATGGGATATAGCCCAAAAAGGGAATGATTGCAATGACTATTTCAATCGCAATAAAAAGGGCTAAAAGCGTAAATCGTTTCATATTCTTTTGTTTCATGTTTCCTCCTACTATCACTTTCTTTACGAAATGCAACGTTTTTTAGAGTTTAAGATAAGGTTTACTGTTTGCTAATCTAGTATATGTCAAGAAGATCACATCAAGATGAAAACAGCAATCTTAAACATTACTATTATAAAAGAAAATAGCATAAAAGTTAAGCGTTATCTGATGAAATTGAATTGTTAAGCAATCCTTCATAAAAAAGCCAACCTAATGTGATATGATCCCACTAAAGTAGACACACGAAATATATAAACGTGTATCCTATGGAGGTGGGATTTTATTATGAGTAGAAAAGGAAAAGTATCTTATGAG
>SAAR01000324.1 GCA_009916335.1 Erysipelotrichia bacterium
GATTAACTCTTTGGGAGTTACAACAACTCTACAATGCAAATAATAAAATCCTATTGACAAGCTGTGCCTTTTTTGAAATAATAAAAAATTAAAATTTAGGAGCTTCTTTTGAAAAAAATATTGCTTATAGTTATTAAAAGTATTGGATTCGCAATGATTCTATTTTTATCCGGTTGTGGGACGACAACACCACAAATTCAATCGAAGATGACTCGAACAATTTCGGTAAATCCAAATATTTTGCAAGAGAAGGTAGTTTTTTTACGAGTTACAGGGACGGAAGCAAGCGTAATGGATTTAGAGCAACCACTTAGGCAAGCATTGATTCAAAAAGGCGTAAAGCTCGTTGATAATCCTAGTGATGCTAAGATCAGCATTCATATCAATACCCTTTTTGCCAACAATCTCAAAGAAGCAGTAACGTATAAGGCCGCGGCTTTTGGCGGAACTACGGCCGCAGTTGCATCTAGAAGTAATGGCAATAGTACCGGAGATAGTATTTTAATAGGCATTGGAGTTGCACTGGCAATGGGTGTGGCTGAAAATGCACTAGCTGACGAAACATATCGCGCAGTTGTTGATGTGACGTTACGCACAAAGAAAAGTGACTCGGAATGGAGCGATGAAGATAAAACAAGAATTTTAGTTGAAGCAGTTCAAATGGGACTTAACGTACAAAAAGCTAAGCCTATCATGGAAGAGCAAGTGATTCAAAAAATATCAGACATCTTAAAATAAAGGAATAGATATGACACTTAGAGATATGATCAAATTTGGGCTTTTAGGGGTTAGTGCAACCGTATTGCTTTCAGGGTGTACTTCAAAAATTTACACATGCACTTACAAAGAAGGTTACCCAAAAGGCGACAAAGAGCATAAAGCAATTTTTGTAAATGCAAAAGAGTCATGGCGCTCTCCTTCGGCCGGCTATAATGTAAAAACGAGAGAAACCCATTTACTACAAAACATGGCAGATTCAACGCTTAAACATTCATACAAGTATTTTGCTATTGCAAGCCCTAATAACAAAGTCAACAATGTTATGGGGAGTCTAGTCAATACGCCTGAGGGATTTTTAGAAGCTTGCGCCCCATCTAGTGCGAATCCATTTACATTTGGCAATTCACCTTGCGGATACAGTGCTGAAGGAGCTATGTCATATGCAACAATTTATGTTTACAACGAAAGACCTCATGATGTGTTGACATACGATGCCCAAGAAGTAAAAGACTATCTTCTTAAGAATGATATGTGGAGAAGCGACGGAATCGAAGAGATTCAAGAATTTTGTAATTTTGCGACTAAATAACTAGGCGTAATTATCAAAGGTACAAAATGGGGAAAATCTGGAGATTATCTCAATGGATTACCCCTCCCATATTAAAAGAGGTAATTATGAAAAATATGATTATGTTGTTTGCAATGGTTCTATTATTGACTGGATGCACAACCAAAACAAAAATTGAAAATGGTCAAAAGTACACACAAACATGGGGTTCAAACGAATGGAAATATTCAGGTGAGGTAAAACCGGTAGAACAAAATGCGTCTAAACCTGAAGAATCTATCGGTTATGCGGCAGGAAAAGCGGCCGGTGTTCTAGTCAAAACAGGCGCATATATTATCACTTCCCCAATTAGAGCTGTAGAGACTGTCTCAAAAACTGACGCAAATTTGTCAAAAACTTCGGAAGAAAAAAGTGAGGCCCCACAGTGAATTTAAAAAGAATAGCCCTACTCTCATTTGCTCTTTTGACTTCTTTTTGTCTTGCAGAGACAAAAGTTGATTATGTTCTGTTTAACCCAGATGATTTACCAAAAAAGCAATACGCATTCACGTATAAACTTGAAAAAAATGAACAAATAATTGCAGGTTCATCATTGATTGTAAATTCAAAAGAAGTAGCTTTTAACGAAGGTATAGGCTCTGGTGAAAGAACAAAAATGAATTTTTATAAATGCTTTAATAATAACAAAGACTCAAAGCTATACAAGAAAACGGTTCTTATCAACAACTATCCTACTGTCGAATGTATTGCAAAAGAAAATGGCGATGCAAAATGTGTTATTAAAATTTATAATGCAAAAGATCAAGATGAACTTGCTATTAGTGAATATAATAAAAAAAGTTGTAAAGAAGTTGAGCCATTGACTTATATTCAAGAATTTATATTAAACCTGAAAGAAACTGAAAAAAATGGTGTTAAAGATTTTGACAATGGCTACAAAGTACAATATGCGTACTCGGAGTTCAAATAGAATCATAATCTCAATAGAGCTCACCGCCATGAGCTCTATGAAATTACAAGATTTTATACTTGTTGAATGTTCGCATTTCTTATTCTTTATTTTTTTTGCACTCTGGCCAAGCAATAGAGAATACTTTTCCTTCCGCAATGATATAGCCATCTTTAATCTCGTAATTCGAGTAAACAATGCCTTGGCATAGAAGAGGCTTATGCAGCGCTACTTCTTTTTTGAGAATTTCTGTTTCTGACATACGAACGATAAAAAACAGCAATAATGTACAAATAAATAAAAGAAATATTCTCGGTATTAAATATCCACTTCTTAAAATAGCCAGAGTTGTTAATATAACCATTCCTATAAATGGATAAATAAAAAAATTATGCATAAAAACTTCTAACATGTCCTTACCTTTTTTTACTTAGACTTAGTAATTTTGACTTTATCGCCTACATTGAGTGAAGAGAATGTGATATCTATTTGTTTTTCCTCTTTTTCAACATTAGGAGCAACATAACCATAAACCACTGATTCATCACCGTTTTCACATTTTTGTTTTTTAATATCAACACTGATGCGTCCATTTTCAAATTTTAGTGAATTTCCAAACACGCGACACTCAGTCCCATTTTCTTTTTTAAAAGAGAATTCCATAGGTTGAACATTTGTATTTTTTGTGTCATATCCAGTTACAACCGTTGCAACGATAGTCTCAACGTTAATATAATCCAATAAGATTTTCATCTCTGAACAATTAAATACTCTTGCCGCTTGAACATATTTGACGTAATCATTTCTCGTTGAACCAAACGTTGAGTATCCTAGCATGATCAATGGTGTGTACTCTTTTGATGAACCAGCATTTTGAATATCCTCAAACGTCATTTTGGATAAATCGTTCGTACAATGTTTGATTGTATAGAGATCAATAGCCACAGCGATTGGAGTTGGAATCACTTGCCCACCCATTGCAAGTGTATGGTAAGCAGGGCTATCAATGTCGATTTTAAATGGATAAGCCGTTACATTTTGAAGCTTTTTGAGACTTGGTTCATCTTCGCTTTTGATAAGCTCTTTGTCAGCATCAGTTGCTTTACCATTTGACCATCTCTCAACTGCTTCATTGAGATTCTTTGCACGTTGTGTTGGCTTTGATACCTTTTCTTCAAGACCTTTTGCCACTTCTTTAATAAGTGGGTTATCCGTTTTGTTTGCTTCAGCCGAATAATGCGCATGCAACTTTTCAACGGTTGTTTCGCCTGCATATAAACCCATAGCCGTAAAAACGGCTACGAGTGCTAAGATTGTTTTTTTCATAGGACTACCTTTGTTTACTTGATTAACTCAATAAAGTTGCCATACACATCATTTTCTGAGCCACAATTAGCAAT
>SAAR01000325.1 GCA_009916335.1 Erysipelotrichia bacterium
CTTTAGGGAATATGGCTCTGTTAACGAGAGAAGACAATAGTGCTAATAATAACAATCCATTCATGATTAAAAAGTTAATCATACAAAGTAGGAAAGGGAATGGAGCCTTCATTCCCAATCACACATATGAGGTCTTTAATAAAATTCTTGTATCTCCTTCTATTGATAAGGCCTTCACAGCAGAAACATTTATATGGAGCCAAAAAGATATTGATGCTCATATTCAATGGATGAACAAGGAGAATGAGAACATTATTGAATGGTTAAAAAATAAAGCAAAAGCATGAGAACAGGTCGATATAATATAGCGCAGTTGCTAACATCTCCAGATGTTGAACAAATAGTTATTCCTGAATTACAACGAGATTATGTTTGGGGAGAACGTAATGTAACTGGATTACTATCATCAATCCTTGATAATTATAAATCAAAGATTGAGCAGACATTAGAAATCAAGAGTAGTTTAGGCATCAATATAGAAAGTGATATTATCAACTATCTTAATGAGGAATATATGCGTTTACGTTATAATACCAGAGTTGGTTTTATATATGCTTATCATGACAGAACACTTTCAGGTCAGTATTATCTGATAGACGGTCAGCAACGCATTACAACGATTTATCTTATTCTTTTAGCGTTGTATCGCCGATCAGAAAATCCAGATGTGTTTAGGAAATTATATTTCATTGATTCCATTCCCAAAATAGACTATAAGGTACGTGATGTGGCACATAGTTTCTTAGTCGATTTTATAAAATTCGAATTGACGAAGAAAGATGAAAAAGATACATTTAAGAAGAGTAGTCGATATTATATTGAATACGACAAGGACATAACAGCTCGATCTATCTATACTAACTATTACAATGTGATTGTTAGTAAACTATCATCGTATAATGATGTAGAGCTGTTAATAAATTATGTTGAAAACTATATTGAATTCAATTATTTCGATACAAATATGAGTGAACAGGGAGAAAAACTGTATTTATATATGAACAGCCGTGGAGAATCTCTTTCTACTCAAGAACGCATAAAATCTGTTATTATTGGGCGTAATAGCAACAAGCTAGTAGCCGGAAAAAAATGGGAAGATTGGCAGAATTTCTTTTGGAAAAACAAATCACCAAAAGACAAGAATGCAGACCGTGGATTTTTTGAGTTTCTAAAATGGGCTGCTATAATTCATATGTGTATCAATCCAGACACTAAAATAAAAACAACTTTAAATAGTGACAAAACAAAGAGCCGTATTGAAGAAATTGAGGACTACATTCGAATAGAAAAAGATGTTTCTATAAGAGCATTGCAAGCGGATTGGATTTGTTCATATATATCCGTGAATGAGAATTTTTCTTTCGAATGGCTTGAACGTGTGGAATCTGCTGTTGAATTGTTACATTCCCTACTAGGCAAATCATTTTTTTTAGAAAATGACTTTCATGTTTATCCTTGGTTTAATGTGACAAATGAAACAAATACAATCGAGTACACCTCTCTATTGGGACTACTATACTATATTATTGCTTTCAAAGATAAAGAAGTCAAGGAGATAAACATTCTACGTATTGCATTGTATCTCAAAAATTTGAAATCGGAATATACATTGCGTCGTAATCCTGACCGTGCTGTTATTAGATGCATAAAATTAATCAAATGGATGGCTGAGAATGAAAATGCAGACGTAAGATTATTAGGAAAATATGCCGTTCATGAAAACGATGGTTTGAATGACAAATATGTATTACGAACAGATGATTTACGTTGGGGGTATTATCAAATAGATTGGCAAAATTGTCAGAGTGTTAATCCTCTCTCTGACTCGCTCGGGAATTGGGAAAATTTTTTCGGGCGAATTACAAACGACAAAGAACTTAATCGTTTTTTGCGTGGAAATCACGATTTTATTATTAAAGTATTGCAGAGTAGTTCGTTAGTTCCTGATGAATTATTGAATAGATTTATAGAAAATGTTTTTAAATGTCGTTATACAGATCAACTTAGAAGAAATCTTATGGAATTTGGTGATATTTCGGTCTATGATAATGGTGGCAGCAATAATATCGGTCCAAATTGGATGGAACGTTGGTGTTTGCTTGGTTCGGATCATGACGATACATATTGGAATGAATATATGAATGGAAAGGATTCAGATATTCATGCAAAATGCATTGCATCATATCTAGATGGGAACAATGATAACAAGACTGTAAATCCAATCATTAAAGAGTTAGGAAGAAACTTAGGATATATGAAGCAAAAGTTTTATCTCTGGGATGAAAAGCAACAACTTCGAATTATTCTTTTACAAGATAAGCAAGCCTCGAAATTCAAGGCAAGAGAACTATGTGTCCAATATTTACATAAGCAAATAGCAAATAGTTGGATGTGGGAACACAACTTCTGTGTAGTCAACTTTAAATTATCAGAAAATGGACTTGACACTCAGGTAGCCGATAAAAACACAGGATATTATATAGACCTTTGGTATGATTGGAATAATAGTGGTGGAAATTGGTATTGTCGATTAGGCCACAAGACACAAAACTTATCAGATTGTTTAATAGAGAATATTTTCCGAAAGGCAAATCATATAATGGGAAAAGAATATCAATGGATTAAAGAAGAAAAGAACTACACGTCACTAACTATTGAAGGTCCTATTTATACAGAAAAGATAGAAGATGAATATTTTAAAAGTGCAAATTTTGTAAAACAATTCTACGATAGCTTTTTCCATATTTTAAACTCTATGTATAATGATGGTTTAATCATATAGTATTTAATTATAAAAGAATGCGGGGTATTTTTATTCCCCCTAATTCTTTTATAATTAAATTCCCTTTTTCTTGCGCTGAACATCTGCTATCATATCCTTAACCTCTTGTCCAACGGTTAAAAAATTCTTGTAAAGTATGCGTTCCTTCTCTTCCTTGGACTTGAATACATAGAATTTGGGCAATGGATAGTTGCCGTAATCATCTTCTTCTTTCTTGATTTCATCCATATCGAAGTCTGTCTTGCAGAAGAATTTGGAAGTCTTGAATTCTTCGGCTTCCTGGATGTTCATGTTATCTCTCATGCCCGTTTTGGTCTTCACAAAATCACGAGCTGTTTGTCCACAAATCCAACCAGTTGCCATATCACTGATTTTTGAAGCAGGCACCAAGTTGTCGAGGTTTTCATTTAAGTTGATACTAGTCTTATCTCTATCGATGGTAACACCTTTCTTGAGTTGAACAACTTTACCAAAGATATCGTTGGAAAGCCATTCCAAGGTTTCTTTACTTCGAGCTGAGCCTGATACCACATTACCTACGGTAGTGATAATCTTCTGCATACCTACTTTTCCATAGTCAGCTTCCAACTGAGGAAGTTCCTGAAAACCTAATGCTACAGACACTTTGTTGCTTCGGGCAGTACCTATTAATCGGTCTATCTTATGAAAGTAGAGGGTTGGCAATTCATCCACAATAATACTTACAGGGATATTCTTTCCTTGGCCGGTATTTACACGAGTAACGAGACGGTTCAAAATCAAAGCATTCAAAGCTCCGATTATGCTTTCCATTTCTGGATCATTAGCAATCAGCAGATAACTTGGGCTCTTAGGGTCACTCACT
>SAAR01000326.1 GCA_009916335.1 Erysipelotrichia bacterium
CAGCATTGCTCTTGGCGAGGATTTTCAGGAGTTCGCAGGACGTTTCTGGGGATTTGTCGAAACACGTCCATATATGAGAGCAAAAGCAGCTTTGGCTGAGGCCTTATGGGAGTCTGGTAATTTTTATCCGGCTATGGCTCATAGCCGCGAAATGCTGAAGCTCAACCCGAACGATAACCAGGGGATTCGTCATTTATTAGCGAACTATTACCTTGAGCTTGAAATGGTGGATGATCTGGCCTTGCTACTGGACGATTATCCTGGGGATATGCGTTCGTTTTTTCAGTATACACGCGCCCTACTCGCCTACCGACAGTCATCCCCGGATGCCGATGATATCGCTAAAGCTGCGATTGATTCTAATAGACACATACCCAGCTTGTTATCGAAGTGCAGATTGCAGCCCGAGTCTAACAGTGGATATATCACGTTAGGTGGAATGGATGAAGCCATTTATTATGTGAATCATAATATAAAGCCTTGGATTCGCACCTCTGGCGCAATTGATTGGATTGTAAATAATTCATTAAGTAAAATATAAGGATTTAGTTTTAATGTTTAATCTAATTATGGGCGGAGAACCTGACTATTTTGAACATTGGCCCATGTATGAACGGGTTAGTGGGAGTTGTGATTTTCCTATATCACGTATGTTAGAAGGCACCTCTGATGACATCCGGTTGAAGTTAACGCCTTTGAATGATAAAGCATTATCTTATATTGAGAAATTACCTACGCTTTTTATGTCAGAACTTTATTCCCGAGACAATGTTGAATACATTACTTTGCGACTTGGTGTAATTTCAAATCTACGAACAGTTAACAAAAATGTTGAGTTTGATTTCAGAATCACTCACTCACAAGATGATGTCGTAGTGATAAACAAAGAGTTATATCAAACAGCTTTAGAATTAGGTGCATATGGGCTGAAACGGACTCACTGGGGAATAAAAGCACGTGATTTAAATCAAACATTAGCACTTCTAAATATAACGACAAGAAGTACACCACTTCCTCCTACTGAAGCACTTCCTGATGAAGTTGATAACTACCCAATAATAGATAATGTTCAAAGTTTCATGGCGCGTGTTTTAGAACAAGATCATGAAGAAGATGCAGAAATATTTTATCGTGGACATTCTGATGTATCTTACGAGTTGGCTCCATCAGTTTTCAGGAAAAACAAAAAAGGTAACTTCAAGCATTTGCACAGTGAATCAAATTTAGTCCGTGAAGCCCTAACAGCAAGGCCAACTGAGTTTGTTGATGATAAAACAATGCTAGACAAGTTAGTAAGGATGCAACACTACGGACTACCAACTCGTTTGTTGGATATAACATCAAATCCACTAATCGCTCTGTATTTCGCTTGTTGCGACATTAGTAATAATGAAAATACAAATGAGGTTGATGGACATGTTATTATTTTCAAAACAAAAAGGGATCGTATAAAATTCTTTGACTCTGATACAGTAAGTTGCATATCAAATATATCAATGCTAAGTCAAACACTGAAAGATCAGCTTGATTGTAAAATGGACAAGGAGGCTTTCAATAAAATTGAAGCTTGTCAAAAACTCATACATTACATTAAAGATGAAAAACCTTATTTTAAAGATGTAATTATACCATCAGATTTGGAAAGGTTAATTTTCGTTAAAGGAAGAAATAATAATGAAAGGATGTCATCACAGTCAGGTGCATTCTTATTATTTGGGAATAATGCTGTTTATCCCGATTTAGTTTCAAACCCTGATGATGCTATGCAAGAGTTTAAAGTAGAAAAAATAGTGATCAGAAACAAAGCTAGAATACTTAAGGAACTCGCAAGGTTAAACATTACAGATGCGACAGTTTATCAAGGCATGGAAAGGACAATGAAACTAATTGCGGCCCAATTTTCCGCAGGAGATTGATCTTCATGTGGTTTTTTGACACACTAGCCTGTCGCTACTGGCATTGGTCCCTTGTATGCTAAGCATATGAACTCTGGTGTGTGTTGGACAGGAGCAATTAACCAGTCGTATAGTAAAATTTGAATGTAAAAATATAAAACAAGGAGTTGAGAATGAACCCCATTACTTTGAGTGAAATGAGTGATGAAGATGAAGAGGTAAAAATCATTTCTTCATATGAACCTCAAGATGATGAGATTGCGATCGTTTTTGATAGTTCAAAAATTACTGGAGGTAATGCACTGGATTTTTTCCAGTTCACCAAGCAATCACATTCTAATGTTAAAGTGTACGGAGATTCTAATGGTGTTTCGTACCTGCAATTAAACAGTATAACGTTAGCGTTAGGCACTTTCTTTGCCACATCAGTAATGATACCTTTTTTAGTAAATCTTGTTTCAAATTATATTCAGAAAAAAATTGATAACTTTGGAACTAGAGATATAGACGTTAAAGTCTCTATAATTAAAAAAAATAAATCAGGAAAACATGTGAAATACACTGTTTCTGGAAAAGTAGACGATGTTTTAAAAGTAATTAACAAAATCAAATAAAAATCTATATAGATATTATGAATATTCACGAAAAGTTAAAGCGTTGGATGTGTATTACTCAAGAAGATAGTGCTATTCTTGATTATCTTAATGCTGAGTTAAAAAAAGCTCAATCCTTGAGCTTGAATAATGAATCAAACAGATTGTTTTTATACAAAACAATTTTACTAGCCCATTTAAAATATATTCAAGTCATTAATTTACTTACAAGAGGTGATTTTTATGAAGCATGGGTAGAACTTGAAAGGATAGAAATAGATTTAATACATATTAAAGAAAATAATGAGTTTCTGCCTGAGGTTAATTTCTATGGTGTTAACTTCTTAGCGAGAATGGTATGTAATTGGCAGGCGTTATTCCCATATAAAATCTTCGGTAGTTCTCGTGAAATAATAAAAGAAGTGAAATGTTCAGTATGTAATACAACCCGTAGTTTTATTAATGATTGTGGTCATGTTAAAAATAAACTTTATAATGGAGTTCTTTGCTTTGATGAAGTGATCGATTTTGAATTAATTACTTATGACATAGTTAGTAATCCCGTTAACAAATGTAGTGTTTTTTTCTCCAATGATGGTGATCATTATAACTATTCAACTTTAATTAGTGTTGTCAAATACATACAATCCCCACATCAAATTTTCAATATTACGACCTGGAGATTTAAGGCGAAAGAACATGATGGAGTATTATCGCCAGAAAATATTTGTCCATGTGGAGATTCTTTAAAAAAATATGCAGATTGTTGTCTGCCACATAATGGTATTTATAAAAAACATATAGATATTTGGTTTCCCTTCCCGTTGAATGTAGAACCTATTTAGAACCAGATATTCAATAACTAAAGATCCCGTTGACACAGATATTTCCATATTAAGATGTTTTCGTTATATTTTTATTCCAGTCTTTCATATTTAACTTTTGCTTTATTAATTGGTTGAGTGGGATAACGCAGCAGTCACATTAATATGATTACATAGGCTGAAAGTGCCCTTTCTATCTTGCACAAAGAGGTGACATTTTAAACTTGCTTTGACAAAGTCTGTAGAGGCTCAATGCTAATGTCTATTTGTGGCTCATTAGGAATGTCCAGGCTATAGTTTTCAGA